>JADFNZ010000013.1 GCA_022563135.1 Chloroflexota bacterium
CCGCGCCGCTCGAAGTCCGTCGGCGGTCGGCCCTGCCGCGTCTCGTCCTCGCTGATGCCGAGCTCCTCGAGGACAGCCGTCTGCCGGTCGCGCGCCTCCTCCTCCATGTCGAGGTGGCAGTCCAGCGCGGAGAACGAACCATCGTCGAGCTGCGCGAGCGGGTTGATCTCGGCGAGCGTGAGGTTGTAGCGGAGGAACGTCTGCGCGAGCCGGCTCGCGACGCGGGTGAGCGCCGTCAGCCCTCGCCCGGAGATGCCCATAGACGCGATCAGCTCCTTCATGCGGAAGTCGCTGAATGGCAGCAGCGCGGAGAGGTGCCGCTTGGCGACGTGGTCCGGGTGCTCCTCGGCGACCTGCTCGATGTCGATGCCGCCCATATCGCTGAAGATCGCGACCGGCTGCTTGGCGATCGCGTCGTAGGTCATGCCGAGGTAGTACTCCTGCTTGACCGCCGCCTTCGCCTCGACAAGGACGCCGCGCGGGAGTTGGCCGCTGATCTCGAGCGCGAGGATCGCCTCGGCGGCGGCCTTCGCCTCGGCCGGCGTGTCGGCGAACTTCACGCCGCCGGCCTTCATGCGCCCGCCGGCGAGCACCTGCGACTTGAGGACAACCGGGCCGCCCACGTCGCGGGCGATGCGCTCCGCCTCCTCCGGCGAGTTGGCGACGCCGCCCTTAGATGTGGGCACGCCCTGTTTGGCGAGCAGTTGTTTAGCTTCGTACTCGTAGAAGCGCATTTCTATTCCGCCCTCACCCCAAACTTCGACATGCTCCGGGGGTCGGCGCCTTTCGCCCCTCTCCCATTGGGAGAGGGGACAGGGGTGAGGGCCGTAGGCACGCGCTGTCTGGCGAGCAGTTGTTTGGCTTCGTACTCGTAGAAGCGCACTAAGCTACCGCGGTGGCTTCGATCTCGATCATGAGCTCGGGAAGGAAGAGCCGGGTGATGCCCAGTAGCGTAAGCGCAGGCTGCACCCCCGCCTCGGCCAGGCGGTGCTCCAGCCCCTCGAAATGCTGTAGGGTCGCGTCGATGTCGGTTGTGTAGATATTTAGCTGCACAACGTTGGCGATCGTCATGCCCGCTGCCTTAATGACGGTCTCCAGGTTGTCCATGGCGAGGGAGATCTGCGCGGCCATGTCGCCCTGGTGCTGAGGCTCGCCGTCAGTGTTGACCGAAGTCTGGCCAGAGCAGCGGAGGACGCGCGAGTGGCCTGTCGTTTCGATGGCCTGCGAAAAGCCGAACTGGTCTTGCCACTTCCAGGGATTGATCTTGCGGTTCTGCAGCGCCATTTCGGTTGCCTCCTTACGCTACTCGGCCCATCACCTTGAGGATGTCGTAGCCGGTGACGGCCTTGGACTTGGCGGCCTGGGCTTCGAGCCACGCCTGGTCGAGCTTGCCCGCCTGCACGGCCTTCGCCAGGTCCATCAGCATCGCCTTGGTCGTCGCCTCGTCGTAAAACTCGCCGGTCTCCGGGTCAGCAATCGAGCCGCCGCCCATCTTGTGGTACACCTCTATGGCCCGCTTGTGGTGGGCGATCTGCTCGTCGTTGGGCGTGAAGCAATCGTTCGCGATCTCCGCCTGCTGCGGGTGGATCACCCACGTGCCGTCCATCCCCAGGTTCGCCGAGCCGATGTTCTTCTCGCGCAGCTCCTGGTAGATCGTCTGGGCGTCAGCCTCCGGCGTGTCCTTGCGCACGAGCTTGAGGAAGGCGTTGTCGACGGCGTGCAGGCCGGCCGCCTTCGCGGCGACGACGGTCGCCTGTTTGGCATAGTGGAAGTTCTGGTTCTGGTTCTCCACGTTCTCACGCACGCCGAGCGTCGCCGCGAAGTCCGCGATGCCGAAGATGAGCCCGGCCATGCGATCGGAGGCCTTCGCGATCTGGTAGGCGTTGATCACGCCGAGCGGCGTCTCGATCAGCGCCTCGATCTGCACCTTGGTCGTCCAGCCATGCTCCTTCTCCAGCGCGTCCAGGAGCTGCGCGAGGTGGGCGATGTCCTCTTTGCCCTCCGACTTCGGCAGGATTATGCCGTGGAACTTGTCGGGCGCGCCGGCCATGATCGCCTGGACGTCGCCCTCGAAGTACTTGGAGTGGATGTTGTTCGGCCGGATCGCGATCACCTTCGCGCCAAAGTCGACGCTGTTGAGCGCCTCGACCATGGTGCTGCGGCTCGCGTCGCCCTTGTACTCGTACGGGCAGGCGTCCTCGAAGTCGGGCATGACGTGGTCGACGGTCGCCTTAGCGGCGTTCTGGTGCATCTTGAGCTGGTGGCAGGGGTAGGTCAGCTCGGTGCGGGGGATGACGTAGCGATTGAGCTTCTGCAGGACGTACATCGCGTCTTCCGTTCGAACTGTTTTCGTCTCGCGTGCTTTCGTACTATAGGTGGCGGTAGAGTGCTTGATCAAGCTAGGCGCGCGCCGTCGAGGCCGGCGGTCGAGCGCGCGCACGGAGAGGTGGTCGAACATGCTCAAGGTTGGCTTTGCCGGCGCGGGCTTCATCGCGGGCGTCCACGCTGGGCTGCTGGGCGACATGCCGGACGTGCAGGTCGCCGCCGTCTTCGACGCGGACGGGGTGCAGTCGCGGGCGTTCGCCGAGCGCACTGGTGCGCGCGTCGTGCCAACGTTCGATGCGCTGCTGGACGAGGCGGACGCCGTCTACCTCTGCACGCCGAACGTCTACCACGCCGGCCTGGCGGTCGTTGCCCTCGCAGCGGGCCGCCACGTCTTCTCCGAGAAGCCGATGGCGACATCGATGTCAGGCGCGCAGCGCGTGCGGGAGGCCGCCGGGCGAAGCGCGGGCATCTACCAGCTCGGCTTCAACAAGCGGTTCGCGCCGATCTACACGTCGCTCAAGGAGCGCATGGACGGCGGGGAGCTGACGCCGGTCTGGGCGCACATCAAGATGAACCGGGGCGAGCTCCAGAAGCCGCCGTGGGTGGCGGACGAATCGCTCACGGGCGGCTTCCTCTACGAGACGCCGATCCACCTCCTCGATGCGATGCTGTGGCTCTTCGGCCCGGCGCGCGAGGTGGTCTGCCGGGCCGCGCAGAGCTGCTCCGACCAGCTCGACGACTTCGCGATGCTGCTCACATTCGCGCCGGGTCTGACGGCTACGTTCTGCTCTTCCGCCCACGCGACCTGGCTCTACCCGTACGAGCGCGTGGAGGTCTACGGCGATCACGCAACGGCCGTGACTGAGGAGATGGACCGCGTCACGGTTCAGCTCGGGCTGGACGCGGAGCCAAAGACCATCGATGTTAGCGAGCAGCCGTTCGCGGAGCGGTGGGGCTATCGCGCGGAGGACGAGGCGTTCGTGGCCGCGGTGCGCGGCGAGCGCGAGCCTGCCGTAGGCGTGGAGGAGGGCCTTCGCGCGACGGAGCTCGTGGACGCCTGCTACCGGGCTGCGAGCACGCGGCAGCCTGTCGTCGTCTCGGAGAAAGGGTGAGGTCTGGGAGATCCCAGCCCTCGATCACCGGGCAGCGTCGGCCGGCATCCGCTACCTTCGTCCGCCGCGCAGTTGCCCTACTATCGACCAGCCGGCGGGCAACACCAGCGCCGCCGCTACGAGCTTCGCCAGGTCGCCGGGGATGAAGGGCCAGAGGCCGGCCTCGAAGGTGTCCACTGGAAAATCCATGATGGCGAGCCAGCCGTTCAGCCAGATGAGGCCGGGGACATAGATGATGGCGTTGGCGACGAGCATGGGGAGGAGGATCCATCCGGATCGGTCCCAGCCCCGCTCCGCGAACCAGCCGACGATGAAGGCGGCTGCAAGGAAGCCGATGAGGTAGCCTCCGGTGGCTCCGGCGAAGGCCGTGTAGTAGCGAGACCAGTCAGCGAAGACAGGCGCGCCAGCGATCCCGGCCACCAGGTAGGCGAGGACTGCGGTTGTGCCAAGTCGAGAGCCTAGCAGGGCGCCCGTGACGAGGATGGCGAAGGTCTGCCCGGTGATGGGCACCGGAGCGCCCGCCTTTGTCTGAATGAAGGGGTAGTCCCACGTGACCTGCGCCGCGAAACCGATGAAGACAACCGCACCCACCACCAGCAGAGCCTGGCGCAGGACTGTGTCCCTCGGGAAAAAGGCCGCGCTTAACGTTGGGTACGTGGCTACCTGTTGCATGCTGCCCTCCTAGCTCATGTGAGGATGGCTCCAGGCCATCCGAACTGAAGTTGCCGTATCGGAATGCAAGGTATCGCCTGCATGATAGGCGATCGAATCTCGGTGTCAAGCTGGGCTGAACCTGCCGTCGAGATGTCTTAGATACTGCCGCGGAGGCGCGGGTCGAGGACGTCCCGCAGCGTATCCCCCAGCAGGTTGAAGCCGAGCACGACGATGCTGAGCGCCGCGCCGGGGAAGACGATGAGGTGCCATCTGCCGTTGGCCGCAAGCCGCAAGTTTTCGCCGGAGAGGTCGATGCCCCACGAGGGCGTGCCCGGCTCCACGCCGATGCCCAGGAAGCTCAGCGCAGCTTCCGCGAGGACGGCGCCGCCCCAGGCGCCCGTGGCGATGACGATGATGATGGGGATGACGTTGGGGAAAACGTGCCTGATGAGGATCCTGATCTCCCCCGCACCCATCGCGCGCGAAGCCTCGACGAAGGTGCTCGTCTTCACCACGATCGTTAGCGCCCGCAACACCCGAGATCCGCCGATGAAGGAGAAGATCGCGATAGCAATGATCAGCGTCCTCAGGCTTTGGCCTAGCACAGCGATGAGCATGAGGTAGAGAACCAGCGTCGGGAACGCCGCGCCCATCTCGCCTGTTCGCTGAATGACGCTGTCGATGAACCCGCCGAAGTACCCCGAAATGACACCTAGCGTCGCTCCAATGCCGACCCCTAAGCCCACGGCGGCGAGGCCTAGTAGCAAGGAGAGGCGCGCTCCACTCATCACGCGGCTGAGCATGTCGCGGCCCAGGCTGTCAGTCCCAAAGGGGTGCTCTAACGATGGCCCGGCCAGCTGCGCGCCCATGCCGATGTTTGGCGCCGTAGGACTGTGGGGCGCGAAGAACGGGCCGAGAGCGCCGAGCAGGACGAAGCCGAGGACGAGCGTGAAGCCTACAACGCCGAGCGGATTTTTCTTCGCTACTCGCAGCAGGGACTGCCACCGGCTCGTCTCAGCAAGGCTCCATCCGTAGTCTTCAGGTAGCGCGATAGTCTCTGTTGTCATCTCTAGCGGAACCTCACGCGCGGATCAATGAATGCATAGGTGACATCTTGCAGAAGGTTCAGCAGGACCACGATGAGGGCGGAGTAGAGCACAAGGAACTGGACAACCGGCAGGTCACGCGTCACGACTGAGCGGAAGAAGAACGCCCCGATGCCGTCGATCCCCATCACGATCTCCAGAATAAGGGCGCCGGTGAACGCGGTCGTGAGAAGGAACGTGAGCACGGTAATAGTCGGCGCGAGCGTGTTGCGAAATGCGTGCCGGATGATCACGGTTCTGGGGTGCAATCCCTTCGCGGACGCAGTACGGACGTAGTCGCTGCGTAACACCTCCAGCATCGTGCTTCTCACGAGACGCATGAGTCCTGCAGCGCCGCCCACGCTGAGCAGCAATGTGGGCGGGACGAACATACGGAAGTTGGTCCACGGGTCATCCCAGGGCGCAACGTAGCCTCCGATGGGCGGTGAGTAGCGCCAGAGGATCGAGGGGATGACGATCAGGAGGACGAGGAGGAAGAAGTCCGGGATCGACTGCCCAAAGACGGCGAAGGTGCGCACGGCGTAGTCCAACGGCGTGTTGCGCATCACCGCCGCGATGATGCCGAAGGTTATGCCAAAGGTGCCGCTGAAGATCAGGGTAAGGAACATGATCTCGAAGCTCACCGGAAAACGGCGGACGACCTCTGACAGCACGTCTTGTCCGCCGAAGTACGTGGTCCCAAGGTTTCCTCTGAAGATGTCGCCCATCCAGCTGAGGTACTGAATGTAGACGGGGCGATCGAGACCGAGCGCCTCGCGAATCCTGTCATACGATTCTGGCGAACAGTTCTGCCCACAGAGAATAACGGCCGGGTCACCGGTGATCTCCGGGAATATACGCAGCATGAAGAAGACGATGGCTGAGATCCCGAAGGCCGTGATCGGGATGAACGTCATCCGCCGGAGCATGAAGCGCCACATGGGCCGTTACGCTCCTCTGATGTTCGTGTCGATCCAATTGCGGCCGTTGAAGGCCCCGAACGACCCGCGGCCGGTTACCCAGCCCTTATACCAGTGCCGGCGGCCGGTGAAGGAAACGGCGGAGAAGAGATTGATCATCGGCGCCTCCTTCTCCATGATGAGCCGGATCGCATCTTTCACCAGCTCGGTT
This sequence comes from Chloroflexota bacterium, assembly GCA_022563135.1. The sequence continues at coordinate 6,308 of JADFNZ010000013.1, forward strand.
CGCAATTCACCGTCTAGTTCGGCGTCGACAGCGTCGGCTGCTGCCGTGATCTCATCGTCGAAGAAGTCCATGTTGTTACGCCCGCGCGGCTCGTCGACACCTAGCGCGGAGTGCGACGTGAAGAAGACGAGCGGGAAGGAAGGGTCATCGTAGGGAAGCTGGGTGTAGGAGGTCATTTCGTAGTCGCCGGTCTGTAACGACCTCGGCAGCCACACGCTCAACAGGTCTTCGCCCTGAATGTTGATCTTGATTCCTACTTCACCGAGCTGCTCCTGGAGGAGGAGCGCCAGCTTCTGTTGCTCCTCGCCGGCGGTGTGGAACTTGAGCGTGAACTCCTTGTCGAAGTCAAAGCCAGCAGCTTCAAGGAGGGTGCGCGCTTCTTCAGGGGCGAAGCGGAAGTACTCCTCCTCCTCTGGAATTTTGAAGGCCGTCTGGATCGGCGGTACCGGCCCGGAAGGCGCGCCGCCCTCCGCGTCCAGCTCGATGCCCTGGATCAATCCTCTGCGATTGATAGCGAGCCGGATCGCCTTCCGCACCCGCAGGTCTTGGAAGGCCGGAAGCTTGAGGTTGAGCTGGAGCGTGGTGTACGCACGTGACAGTTCGGAACTGATCGTGACCTGGTCACCTAAGTCCGCCTTCATTTGGTCCGCTTCTAAACTGTTGGCGAGGGGAACGGTGTCAATATCGCCTGCCCGGAAGGCGGCCTGGCGGAGCGCCGGCTCCGAGATGAGCGAACTCTCAATTCCGGCGAGGAACGGCTCTCCGGGAATGCGCCAGTTGGGGTGCCGCGCAAGGATAAACTTTTCGCTCCGGCTGTCCGTGATGACCATGCGCCCAGACCCGATCAGGTCCTGCGAGAGGTCGTAGTCGGAACCCGGCAACGTCTCCTCCGGCAGGATGGACGACGATACGGGCGAACCGGCGCCTGCGGTGTGAAAGACCCAGGCGTACGGTCGTTGCTGACGGATAACGACGGTGTGGTCGTCCGGCGCGTCGACCCGGTCGAAGATGTTGCGGAACCAATCCCCGCCTGGCGCCAGATCGTCCGCCGCAAACGCGTCGTAGCTCGCCTTGACGTCCCGCGCGAGGACCGGGCGGCCGTTTGTGGGCGGCTTGTTATGGAAGAACGAGTCCCCGATGGTGACGATGATCTCCAACCCTTCGCCATCAGGATTTTCGATGTTGGTGGCGAGCATCAGTTCGATCACCTGCGTGTCGAGGGGCACGTACCAGAGGTGGTCGAACACCGTAAAGCCGAACGTGAGGCCGGGGATGAGGGCCGTGGCCCCGAAAAGACTTAGCGATGGCAGGACTTGCGTGTGGGAGCTGTGGAGGATGCCATCTTTCGTGATGACCTCCTCGCCGGCCGTGGGACTCGCGCCTGGTGCGGCGGTCGCGCCCGGGCTGGGGGTGCTGCCGCCGCCACAAGCCGCGACGAGGGCGGTGCCGGCGGCGGCGGTGCCAGCGGTGGCTAGTAGCCGCCGGCGGCTGAGCCGCTGTTTAAGGATTCGATCATGCACGCGTCCCATTGCTGCCTCCTCTGACTGAGGCAGGGCCAGCGTCATGCGCACCAACCCCACCGAGCGCAGGCTCCACTGAATGGTATTCATGTATACCCATTGACCGCGCTTGTCAAGCGCCCCGCCTACACGAGATGGGTGTTGCTCTGAGTTTCCTGCGCATGAGCGATTCGTGCTATGCCTTGACGCCCCGACCGTCGCCATCTAAAATCCAAGCGCTGAGCCGGCCGGCGAAGCCCGCCTACGATGACTGAACCACCCCCGACGTTCCCGGAGCTCTACGACCTCGACGTTGGCGATTTCGCCGATGACCTGCCGTTCTATGAGCGGCTGGCCAAGCGCGGTGACGGCGCGGTCCTGGAGCTGGGCGTCGGCACAGGGCGAGCGGCGATCCATCTCGCCAGAGCCGGGTTCGACGTCGTCGGCATCGATCGCTCAGAGCCGATGCTGGAGCGGGCGCGCCACAAGGCGTGTGCGGTGCCGGGCGACACGCTGTCGCTCCTCGCCGGCGACATGCGAACCTTCGAATTGGGACGCCGCTTCGGGCTCATCTTCGCCGGCTATGGCGCCTTCCATCACCTGCTCACTTCGGACGATCAGCTTGCCTGCCTGCGCTCCGTAGAGCGGCACCTCCAGCCGCACGGGCTCTTCGTCTGCGATCTGCGGCCGTTCGATTTTGAGGACTGGGATGAGGGAGAGAGCGCGCCGCTCTATCACGATTGGACGCGCAGTCTGCAACGGACGGGCGAGACGGTTACGAAGCTCCGCGCCGTCCGCGTTGATCTCCACCGTCAGGTGAAGCAGGAGACCTATCTGTTCGACCGGGCCGCTGCCGATGGCATCGTGCACCGCCTGGTGGCAACGATTGACTTGCGCTTCACGACTCGGTATGAGATGGAGGGACTGTTGCGCGAGGTGGGCCTTGAGGTGGACCAGATCTATGGTGATTTCGCCTGTACGCCGTTCGACGAGGGCAGCGAGTATATGATCACGGTCGCGCGCAAGGCGGCGCTGGCGCCTTCATGCTGATCGCGCTCGATGCGATGGGCGGTGATCAGGCTCCCGCGGCTTCAGTCGCGGGAGCGCTGCTCGCATACCGTGAGTTCGGCCTGCAAGTGGCTCTCGTCGGCGCGCCAGAGGCGCTGCGCCGGGAACTGGCAAGGCACGGCCCCGTGCCCTCCGGGATCGAAGTCGTGGCGGCCAGCGAGGCGGTGGATATGGACGAAGCGCCCGTGCAGGCCGTCCGCCAGAAGAAAGACGCGTCGATCAACGTCGCGATGGAGCTGGTCCGTCGTGGCAAGGCGAGCGCCGTCGTCTCCGCCGGAAACACCGGGGCCGTGATGGCCGCGGCGCTGCTGAAGCTCGGCCGCATACCCGGCATCGAGCGGCCGGCCCTCGGGGCGATGGCGCCCTACGGCGAGACCGGCGTCCTCGTGCTGGACGTGGGCGCCAACGCGGACTGTAGGCCTTCCTACCTGGTTCAATTCGCTCAGATGGGATCCGTCTACGCCGAGAAAGTGCTGGGCATCGAGCGGCCGCGTATCGGCCTGCTCAACATCGGCGAGGAGTCAGCGAAGGGGAACGAGCTGACTCAGGAGGTCTTCGTACGCCTCCAGGAGACGGAGCTGAACTTCATCGGGAACGTGGAGCCGGATCGCGTCCATCGGCTACCGGCGGACGTGCTCGTCACGGACGGCTTTACCGGCAACGTGGCCGTGAAGGTCACTGAGGGCGTGGCAGATTTTATCTTCGGTGAGCTGCGCACGGTCATCGCGGGCCGCCTCATCTACCGCCTGGCAGGCCGCGTGCTGCTGCCGGCGCTGCGGAAGATGCGCCAGCGCATGGACTCGGGCGAGTACGGCGGAGCGCCGCTCCTGGGCGTGAACGGTGTGGTGACCGTGTCCCACGGACGGGCGGACGCGCAGGCGATAAAGAACGCCCTGCGGAAGGCAGGCGAGGCGGCGAACTCTGGCATGATCGACGCGCTCCGCGCGCTCAGCCCGGAGCGGTTGCCTGCAGAGGCCGCAGGGGCTACCGCGCCGACGACAGACGGGACCACAGCTTGAGCGACTCGTGCAGGCCCTTCATCCGCTCGTCATCTTCGGCGAGATTGCCCAGCACGCAGCGCTGGAGGTGCAGCTCCATGATCAGCAGCCCGACCTGCTCCACGGCGGCCCGGACGGCCAAGATCTGCGTGAGCAAGCGGCCACAGGGCTCGCCTTCCGTGAGCGGCTTGCTCTTCGAGATCTCCGAGACGCTCGCGCGGCTGATATCCAGGTCCTGCGCGATCTCCTTCTGCCGTTTTCCGATGGCGACCCGCTCTCGGACTCGCTCCGCCAGCGCCTTCTGCGACTTCGGCTCCTCAGTCATGCGTTCCAGCATGCTCTGGAGACCGCGCACCTGGCCCTCGATGCGGCGGAGACGGGTCTTCGCCTGCTTGGTAAGAGTTCGCTCTTTCATCGCGTCTCCTCTTTGTGAACACCGGTGCAGCCCCCCGGCCGATAACAGATACGACCGAGTCTGGAGCAGCGCTCATCACTAATCTGGTTGATATACCCCCTAGGGGTATGATACACTAGAGTCACGCAGTGTCAAGTCAGGTAGAAGGAGAAGATCATGGCAAAGCCCCGAGATGTAACTGACGACACGTTCCAGCAGGAGGTCCTGGACGCTACTAAGCCGGTCCTAGTGGACTTCTGGGCACCGTGGTGCGGCCCATGCCGCATGGTCGCGCCCATCGTCGAGGAGCTGTCCGGTGAGTACGATGGCAAGGTTGAGTTCGTCAAGGTGAACACGGACGACAACCCCAAGACCTCCGTGAAGTACGGCATTCGCAGTATCCCCACGCTGCTCGTCTTCAAGGGCGGCGAGAAGGTCAGCGAAATCGTCGGCTTCCGCCCCAAGAGCGATCTGAAGCAGCGGCTGGACGACGTCGTCTAGCCGGCGACTGCGTCAGCGTTCTTACGTAAACCAGCACCGTGCCGGACGAACGGCAGTACGACGTAGTCATCATCGGCGCCGGGCCCGCAGGCCTCGCAGCGGGGCTCTATGCGGCCCGCGCCCGCCGCCGGACGCTGGTACTTGAGCGAAACGTCACCGGCGGCCAGATCGCCCTTACCTCCGCCATCGAGAACTATCCCGGCTTCGAGGAGATCAACGGCTTCGAGCTCGGTCAGATCATGCAGCGCCAGGCTGAAAAGTATGGCATGGAGACGGCATACGCCGAGGTCATGAGCCTCGATCACACGGATGGCCGCCATCTCATCCGCACGGGCGACGGCGAGTACGAGGCGAAGGCGATCATCTTTACCGGCGGTGCCGACTACAACCGGCTGGGCGTGCCCGGCGAAGCCGAGCTGACCGGCAAGGGCGTCTCCTACTGCGCCACGTGCGACGCCGCCTTTTTCCAGGACCAGGTCTGCGCCGTCGTCGGAGGTGGCGACGCGGCGATGGATGAGGGGCTCTTCGTCACGCGCTACGCCTCCAAGGTCTACCTGATCCACCGCCGCGACGAGCTCCGCGCGAGCAAGATCTTGCAGGAGCGGGCCTTCGCCAATCAAAAGATAGAGTTCGTCTGGAACACCGTCGTCGAGGAGATCCAGGGCGAGGCCGCAGTCGAGCGCGTCAGCCTCCGGAACACGGTGAGCGGGGAGGCTTCCACCCTGGATCTGTCCGCCGTGTTCATCTTCATCGGCCTGCATCCCAACACGGACTATCTGCAGGGCTATCTGAAGATGGACGAAGGCGGCCACATCTTCGTCAACGAATGGATGGAGACCGAGGTGCCCGGCCTCTTCGCTGCCGGCGACGTGCGGGTGAACTCGGCGCGCCAGCTCGTCACTGCGGCCGGCGACGGCGCCACCGCCGCGATCCGCGCCGATCACTACATCTCGAGCAACTTCAACGGCTAGCCGGATCGGCGCAACTGCGCGGCGCTGGCCAGTGAGCGCTTGTCCTGCCATCGCGGCGCGCCGTAGACTACCGTTCGGGAGTGGATGGGGCCCGGTGGCTCTCGCGGTCTTCAAAACCGTTGTGGGGCGGTTGTGCCGTCCTAGGTGGGTTCGACTCCCATGCACTCCCGCCAAGGTATAGCGCAAGCTGGGCTGCACCGCTCAGTCGAGCGCGTCCCGGTCGTCGTCGATCAGCGTGGCAGGATCGAGCTTGCGGCGGCCTTCGCTCACGACGCGCAGCTCACCATTGCGAAACCTGAGCCAGGCGCGCTGGCGCGGTAGCCAGAGCGTGAGCATGAGTCCGACGATGAAGAGCCCGCTCGCGATCCAGATCAACTGGTCGCCGCGGTCCCTGCGCACGCTGATGCCGGTAAAGTTGCGCTGGCCGACGAACTCGTACTCGTACGGGCCAAGCTGAATGCGCTCGCCCTCCGCCAGTCGCACGGTGAGCGGCGCGATCCCGACGAGGTGCAGCACGCTGGGGCCGGACGCCGCCTCCAGTCGCTCGTCTCCGGCGGAGACGTCCCGCGAGCCGAAGACCGCGTTCTCCATCGCGAGGAGGACGCTGCCGTCGTCATCGGGAAGCTCGCTCGAGACCGGCAGCGGAATACCGGTTGGCGCCAGCGAGGGTAGGCTGGACACGCTGCCGAACTCAACCGTGAGGCCGGAGACCTTGGCGCTCAGCCCTTCCGGGATGAAGGCCCGGTCACCATCGATGCCCTGCGAAGGATCGAAGACGACCAGCGTCCAATCATCCGCGCCGCCCCGCAGACCGACCCAGAACACGTTCTCCCGTCCCGGAATTGGCAGTAGGGCGCCCAGGGAGCCATCGACCAGGTCGGTCTGCGGGGTCGTGCCGGCGAGGAGCACCCTGCCTCCGCCGTCTCGAATCGTGACGACGGGCGCCGGCAACGGGCGGCTGAGCGCGAGCACCTCGCGGTAGACCGTGCTGCCGCTGTCGATGTCGCGCACCCGCAGCTCAGCGCCGTAGCCGAAGAACCCTGCCTGGTGAAATCGGAGACCCTCAAGATTGCACGGATCGTTGACGGTGGCGGTGCAGCGCGTCGCCTCCTCGCCGTTCACGTACAGCGTGAGGTCGGAGTGATAGTCGAGCGGCCTTCCGGCGGCGTCGAACGTTCCCACGACGTCGGTTACTTCGACCAGGATCTGCCGCTCGTTTGCCACCGGGAAGACGGGCGCGCTCGCGCCCTCCGCGATGGTAAGTTCTGTGCTAAACGCGTTGAGCTTCGTCACGAGCGCCCCGACGAGAAAGAGGATCAGCGCCGCATGGCTGGCGAACGTGCCCAGGCGCGCCCAGGAGAACCTATCCGCGAAGAGGTACACAGCGTCGCTCCTCCGGGTCACCTGCACCTTGAAGAGCCGCCTCCGCAGCCTCTGCGCCACGGTTCCCGCGGAGGAACCATCGGTGATCGAGACCGCGTCGCCGCGCTCGAAGAGGGCGTCCGGGATGTGGCGGGGCGGCTGGCTCGTCTGACGCCAGACGCGCGGCAGCCGGTTGATGGTGCAGGCGCTGATCGATACTGCGAGCCAGGCGACGAGCCCGTAGAACCACCACGTGTGGAACAGGTCGAACATGCCGAGCCGATGCAGCACGGAGACGGACCCACCGAAGGACTCTCGTTGGAGGTCCAGCCAGGCCGCGGTGAGCCGCGGATCGTCGCGGACGGCGGCGGGCATCTGCGGCAACACCACGCCGATCAGGCTAGCCGCGCCGGCTATCAGCACCGTGATGATTGCGTTGCGAACCGAGGTGAGCGTACGCCAGACGCGAGCGGCCGCCGCCTCCGTCACGCGCACCGCCGCCTTGGACGGGTGAGAGAGGCTTAGCGCATTCGCCACGGCCCTAGCTCCCCTAGGCGTAGCTGTGGAGGCCGCTAATCCACAGGTTCACCCCGAAGTAGGTGAAGAGAATCGCGGCGTAACCGGCCACGAGAACGACCGACGCGCGACGGCCGCGCCACGCGCGCAGTCCGTGCATGTGCAGAAAGGCGCCGTAGATGAGCCACGTCACGAGCGAGGCTGTCTCCTTCGGGTCCCAGCCCCAGTACCGGCCCCACGCCGAGTTCGCCCAGTAGGCTCCCAGGGCGACGCCCAGCGTGAGCAGCGGGAAGCCGACGACGACCGAGCCGTAGGCGACGTCGTCGAGCACCTTCGCCCGCGGCAGGCGGAGGAACCGGCGCTCCGACCCCTGCACGAGGCGCAGAGCAGCGGCGCCGAACGAGACGGTCAGGACGCCGTACGACACAACCATGAAGCCGACGTGGGCGGCGAGGACGCTCTGGTTCTGCAGCGCCGGAACGAGCGGCTCGATGTGTGATGGGAAGAAGAGCAGCGCCATCACGAGCAACGTGAGCACGAGCGGCTGCACCACCGCCCCTACGATCGTGGTGCCACGCAGATAGCGCTCGAAGAGCAGGTACGCGACCGCCACCGCCGCCGCGAAGGCCACGGTAAACTCCCACATGTTCGACCACGGCGCGCGGCCGGCCGCCTGCCAGCGCGCCGCGAGCGTCACCAACAGCAGGGCGGCCGCGGCCGCCGCTGCCATGCGCGCGACACCGCCGCTTCGTGCTCCCAGCGTGCGCCACACGCCGGGCGCTCGCCCGCTCGCCTGCGCGAGGCTCAACGTCGGCGTTGCGATGGCGAGCCAGTACAGCAGTGCGGCGCCTGCGGAAGCAACCAGCGCGAGCCGGAAGGCCAGTTGTGATACTTCGTCCATGATGCGCGGCCGTTTGCCTCTCTAGACCATGCGCGGAGCGAAGGTCATCTCCTCGAAGGAACGCTTGAACGGCGATTCTCCGGTCTTCTCGATCCTCCCCTTCCCCAGCTTGAACCGGTAACGGTTCGTAATCGGGTCGGGGACGCGGTGGACAAGGCTGTTTACCGGCGATCCCGGCCAGGGAAAGTTGACGAAGAGCACGCCCGGACGGACCGCCTCCGTGACCATGGCCACGGCCAGGGACTCCCCGCTGCCGACTTTGATGTGGCCCGCTTCCTCCAGCTTGGTGAACTGGTATGCGTCATCCTCCGTGAGGACGAACCCTCCCGTCTGGATCAGCACATCGTCGCTCCAGATGCGGACGAAGTCGCCGCTCTCAATGCCTCGCGCGGCGGCGTCCTGCGGATGGATCTCGACGAAGTTGTCGGGCCAGCGCTGACGCAGGTACGGCTTCCGCCTGTCGTCGAAATCGGACTGCCAGATCTCGTTGATCCTGCCGCTCGTCACCCAGAGCTCATCGCCACGCGGCTGAATCCGTTCGTAGAAGTCGCTGAACAGCTCCCACGGTGACTTGATGAACAGCGCCTTGCCGCTCTGGCTCTTGAATGCGGTGAGCCACTTCTTATGGACGGCGGGGCCTTCGGGCGGCTTGAGCTGCAGCGTTGAGTCGTGTAGCCGCTTCGTCCCGACGAGCTCACCGTCCTCGACGCGAATGGGCGTCTGAATGCCGGTCGTCCCCAGCTCTCGGAGCAGCTCGTGCCCCTTTTTGCCCTGCCGCCTGGCGAAAACGACCAGTGGATAGTAGTCCAGGATTCCGCCGCGGCTGAGCTTCGCCGCCTCCTCGAACACGTCGTTCGAGGTCTCCCAGTCGTATCCGCTGAAGCTCATCTTCTGGGCGAAGCGACTGATGATCCACCAGTCGGGCTTCGCCTGGCCGGGCGGGTCGTAGAACTTGGAGTAGAGCCGTAGCCGCCGTTCACCGATCGCCCGCGCGAAGTCCTCCTCGCCCCAGGTGGCAGCGGGGAGGACGATGTCCGCCAGCTCATCGCCGATGGTGGGGCGCAGGTAGATGTCCTGGTGCACGACGACCATGCCGCCGCTGTCCGCGCGTCTGGTGAGCGCGTCCGCGATCCCCTCCGCGGTCGCGTTCGTGATCTGGTTTGGGTTCTCCCGCGTCAGCTCGTCTGAGGCGGCCATCGCCTGCATCCAGGTCGTGCCGATCACCCAGGCGAACCAGAGCTTGCCGGCCTCGACCCAGCGGTCGAGGTCGATCTCCCGCTGCCGCCTGCCCGGTAGCTTCTCCGGCGACTTGCTGCGGGGGTACGGAGCCGCAGCCATCCAGCCGCGCTGATGTCCACCGAGGCGAGAGATGACCTGGCCCGGGCGGTTTCCCGCGCCGCAGAGCAGCCCGAGCGCCGCGAAAGAGGCGGTGTTCAGGTAGTTGTTGCTCCAATAGTTGCCCTTCTCAAAGGCAAACGACGTCTTCGGCCGGACGCCGTCAACGGGCTTTGCGAGCATCTCCGCAGCCTGCTTGATGTCGCCGGCTGTCACGCCCGTGACGCGCTCGGCGCTCTCCAAGGTGGCGATCTGTTGCTCGAAAAGCCAGTCCTTGTAGCCCTCGTAGTCGGTCCCGAACCTGCCCCACGTCGTTCGCCACTGCCAGGGCGTATTTCTCGTGCCGCGGCCCATGCCGGCGTTGATCTCCCAGAGGTTGGCGGTATACCGGTCGATCCACTCTCGGTCCTCCCAGCCGTTCTCAAGGATGATCCGCGCCAGCGCCATGTGGAGCACCGTGTCCGAGCCGGGGATGACCGGCAGGAAGAGCCCGCCGCCAAAGGCGACGCCGGTCGTTCTCCGTGGCATCACGGAGATGATCTTCGGCCTCTTGCCGTCCTTCCCCTGCATCATCCATTCGGTGAAGACGATCGTCTTCGTCTCGAACGGGTCGGTGCCAGAGATGAAGATCACATCGGCCGACGCCCAGTCCTCGTAGGACGCGCTGAAGGTGATGATGCCGCTGTCGTCGACGTCCGCCGTGTCGTTGCCTGGCCCGGGCTTATCGTGCGGTGCATACGCGGGCGTGCCGATCGAGCGGAAGGCGAGCTTGGAAATGGCGTAGGTATTCTCGAAGTACTCGTACGAGTAGGTCTTCATGCCCCAGGCGGACTCGCCGTGCCGTTCGAGCACGTGTCGTGAGACCGTGGCCATGGCGTCCAGCGCCGTATCCCACGACACCGGCGTGAGCTCGCCGTTGACCCGCACGAGCGGCTCCTGCAGCCTGTCCGCAGTCGGACTATTCGGGTTGTAGCACTTGAGCGCCAGGGTGCCGCCGCGGATGCTGTGGTTGCCGCGGCGGTTCACAACGGTGGCATCGGGGTCCGGCTTGACGACGACGTTGTGCGGCACCCCGTCGACCAGGACGATGTTGTGCTGATTCGGCGTGAACCAGCGGCCGCTCAGGGGGGTGGTGGGGAAGTCCGCGCCCAGCGCGTTCTCCGCCGCAGTGGGGCCGCCGGCCTTGTCCAGCGGCCAGCGATATACCTTGTAGCCGCAGCCGACGATGCAGTAGTCGCACGCGGTGGTGAGCACCTCTGCGTCTGGGGGCGGAAGTGGAACCCGGTCGATTGGTTCGTACGTCTGTGCCATAGGACTTGCTTCCCCTCCTCCGTTCATGCGCTGGGCGGAAGCTTGTTGTCGCTGAAGCCGTAGAGCAAGCTCAGCACGCCGGTCGCGTAGATGTCGTCGCCGTCGAGCTCGAGGACGATCTGGGGTAGCCCGGCGGTCGCGTGGCCGGCCACGATCATGCCGTGGCGGGTCATATCGAACGTCGAGAGGTGGAACGGGCAAGGGCCGCGGATCTTGTAGTCGGCCGCCAGGTTCGGCTGGAGCGGCCCGCCCATGTGCGTGCAGAGCGTGTTGAACGCGACGACGTCGCTCTCCGGCCCGATGCCGCCGCCGGCCGGCAGGCCGAGCTTGAGCAGGACGTTCCGCACCGAGTCGTACGGGTAGGTGAAGTCGACCGCTTCGTCTACGACCAAGGAAGAGAGGCTGGCGATTCGCGTGCGCGGATACTCCTGGAGCTGAACGGCGCTCGCTCCCGTGCTCGCCAGGTTGGGGAAGCGTGGGAGGAGCGCCGCGACGGTAAGCGTCGCTGCGGAGGCGCCGCCCAGATAGAGGAAGCGTCTGCGGGTCAGCGCACAGGAGAGGAGGTTGCGCACAGGGTCCGGGCGTTTGGTCATGGCTGCTCTCCTTGGGTCGTGGCCGGCGAGACGGGCAGGGCCTCGTATGGAGGAAGCGCCGGCGGTTCGATGATGATCGGGTCGCCGGTGAGCGCCTCGAGGAACGCGACGAGCGCGTCGATCTCGCCGGCAGAGAGGCTGAGCGGACTGAGCACGCCCGACGTGTTCGGGCCCTCTCCGCCGCCCTCGTTATAGAATACGATGACATCGAGCAGCGTGGTGAGGACGCCGTTGTGCATGTACGGCCCCGTGATCGCGACCTCGCGCAGGGGCGGCGTCCTAAACCTCCCGCGGTCCGTCTCCTGCTTCGTCGTGTAGAAGAGGCCGGCGTCTTCCGTCGCGGTGCGGAACTCCTCTTCCGAGACTCCTCTGGCCAGCACCTGCCAGCGCAGCGCGATCTGGCGGAGAGGGCTCCTCTCGAATTCGGTGTTCGACGGGACGTCAAGAGCATGGAATCCTTCGTCCGTGAAGAGGGGGCCGCTGTGGCACTGGACGCAGCCGGCCCTGCCGATGAAGAGCTCCAGGCCGGAGAGCGCCTCCTCGGAGAGCGCGCCGTCATCGCCGGCGATCCAGCGGTCGAACGGCACGTTCGTGCTCACCACGGTGTGCTCGAATGCCGCGATGGCGGTCAAGGTGTCGGGCCACTGGGGCGAGAGCGTGCCGTAGACGTCCTCGAATCGGCGGACGTACTCCGGCGCCTGGCGCAGCCGCTCCTCGGCCAGCGTCGGGTCAAGGTTCTGCGCGAGCGCCCCGGTGAGGGCGGACTTCGCCTGCGCCTCCAGGGTGAGCGCTTCGCCCGCCCAGAAGAGCTTGTCCAGATAGACGGCGTTCAGAATGGTCTGAGAGTTTCGCCAGTGGAGGGTGCCGGGATAGCCGCGCGAGATGGCGTTCCCGTCACCCCAGCCCAGTTCGGGGTTGTGGCAGGAGGCGCAGCTCGTGCTGCCGTCTCCGGAGAGGCGAGGGTCGAAGTAGAGCAGCTTCCCGAGCTCGATCTCTTCCGGCCGCAGGCTGTCGGCGCCCGGCACCGGAGGCAACGGCGCCAGTCCGAAGGCCTGCGCCTGCGCTCGCAGGTCGCCGCTCTCTTCGCCATCGCCACCGCCGGTCAGCGTGACGAACGAGATCACCGCGACGACGATCAGCACAGCCATCAATCCAAGAGCGAGCCGTTCCTGCACTCTCTTCGGCATCAGTTGTCTCCTAAGGGCCTCACGTCGTATGCCGGAAGCGTTGGCGATCCTAACGGCGCGGGCATGGCGCTCAGGCTGCGGAGGAACGCCACCAGGGCCGCTGCCTCAGCGTCCGTAAGACCCAGCGGCTGCAGGACTGCTTCCGCGTTCGCACCGCCGCCGGCGTTATAGAACTGGATGACGTCCTCCAGCGTCGCGATCATGCCGTTGTGCATGTACGGCGCCGTGTCCGCGACGCCCAGCAGCGAGGGAGTCCTGAACTGCCCAATGTCCGCGTCTTCCTTGGTCAGCGCGGCCAGGCCGATGTCCTCGCGCAGGTTGGCGAAGTCCGCCACGCCCAGGTTGCGAAAGAAGCGGCGGAATGTGATATGGCGAAGCGGATCGGCGAAGATCTCCTCGTTCGTTGGGACGCCGGTGCTATGGAACTGGCCGTCCGTCAGGGCCGGGCCGCTGTGGCAGGCGGCGCAGCCCGCCTCGCCGTTGAACAGCTCCAGACCCAGTTGGGCCTCTGCGGAGAGCGCGTTCGTGTCCCCGGCGAGGAAGCGGTCGTAGGCGGTCTCCTCATGTTGCAGTGTCGCTACGAACGCCGAGACCGCCCGCAGCACACCGCCGAACGACGGCTCTCGCCGAAGGCGTCATTGAAGAGCGCGACGTACTCAGGCACTTGCTTGAGCCGCTCCTGAATGAGACGGCCGTCCGCGGACATGAAGTGCGCCTCGGTGAGGTGGTCCCTG
>JADFNZ010000014.1 GCA_022563135.1 Chloroflexota bacterium
CGGGTGTGCGAAGTGCGCGGCATGACGCTGGTGGTCGAGCCGGCCGCGGAAGAGGACGATGGGGTCGCGAGCCCACACGGCTCGCTTGCGGATCCGTGATAGCCTCGGGTGGACGGGAGGACCTGTCATGAGTGCAACACGACTGATCGTCCTCGTCGCCGCCGCGACGTTCACCCTGCCTACACTGGCGAGCGACGTCGAGCGCGCAGACGCTGCTGTTCTGTCTGGCCACGTTCGGGAAGGGGCACGTGTACTGATTGATCAGCCAGTCCTTGCCGTCGTGCACGGGCTCTGCCAGGCAGCCACGGGCCCGAATGATGCCGCTCGCCTCTTGCACCCGCTGTTTCAGGCTGAGGCCTTCCAGCCGCTCCTGGTAGGGTTCGGCGAAGCGGCCGGCGACGCGGCGGAGGATCGTTTGCAGCCCCTGAGTGCCGGCCACCTCGCGCACCTCTTCGATGAGCAGGTTGGCCAGCTCGTCGTAGCTCTTCGGGTAGAGCGCATCGCCGCGATCAGTGAGGCAGTAGACGAGGGCCGGCCGGCCCACGTGTCCGCGCTCCTCGGAGGCCTCGATCAGGCCGTCTCGTTCGAGCACGGTGAGATGCTGGCGAATGCCGGTGGACGTTAGCTCCAGGAGCGTACCAAGCTCCTTGACCGTCGCCCGGCTTGCCCGCCGCAAGTAGTCCAGGATCTGCTGTCGCGTAGCTTGCATAGTGAGATTTCTACTATTCTAGCATACCATATTGTGCCTAAGGCTGGACTGAGCGGAACCAGCGTCCCAGGCGCGTTCAGCGAGTACGGGGGAGCTACCAAGCGCATTGATACGGTGTATGTGATTGGGACTGCCTGTCGTCCGAAAAGGAGCGAGGATCAGCGTACGCGGGCTGCCGTTGGCCGGTCTTGCGACGATCGAGCCGCTCCTGGTAGCATGGGGAGGCTCCGGGGCTGTAGCTCAATTGGGAGAGCGTCTGTCTGGCAGACAGAAGGTAGAGGGTTCGAATCCCTCCAGCTCCACCAACGATACGCATACCGTACGCGCCCCGATCCCAGCGGGGCGCTATTCCTTACGAGAGGAGCCGCAGGAGCCTCAAGCGAGGCGTGAGATGGACATTGGAGAACAAGCGGAACTGCTCGGGAAGGTGGTGCTGGCAGCCATCTGCGGCGGCCTTGTCGGCTGGCAGCGGGACCGGCATCAGTACGTGGCCGGCCTGCGCACCATGGCGCTGGTCGCGACGGGCGCGGCGTTGTTCACCGGCATCAACGAAGCGATCGGAGTCGACCGCGTGGTGGCGAACATTGTCGTGGGCGTCGGCTTCCTCGGCGCGGGCATCATCTTCCGCGAGGGCGGCACGGTCCATGGGATCACCACTGCGGCTACGTTGTGGGCCGTCGCCGCCATCGGCGTCGCGATCGTCATCGAGCTCTACCTGGTCGCGCTGGTGACGACGGCGCTGGTCTTCGCGTTGCTGGAGATGCGGCCGCTCTCTGAGTATCTCTCCGGGCGAAGGCAGTCGCTACGCCTGCCCGGCGGCATCCGCTGGGATTCCGAGGCCGGCGACGAAGAGGACGAAGGAGCGGGACGTCGAGAGGGTTGATCTGGCGCCCTAGGGCTTTCGCACCGCCTCTTCCGCGGTTCCGTCCCCACGCACGGGCGCCTCTTCCTGCCCGTGTTCGAGCGTTTCGATGCCGGCGCGAACGCTGGTCATGAACGCCTCCAGCTGCTGCGCCAGCTTATGCAGCATCTCCAGCGCGTAGCGATCGGCCTCGTCCATCTGCTCCGCGGCGAGCCGCTCCCCCTCCGCGCTCTTCGCGTCTGCCTGCTCGCGAGCTGCATCGAGCAGCCGGTCGGCCTCGCCGCGGGCCTCCGCTGCGGTCTGCTCCGCGCGCACCTCGGCCGCCTTCGTGATTTCCGACTCGCTGACGCGCCGCTCGACCTCCTCGTCCGCGCGGGCCAGGCGCAACGCGACTTCCTCGTCCGCCTCGGCTAACACTTCCTCTGTGCGGGTCAGGATCTCCTCCGCCTCCCGCACCTCCGCCGGCACCGTCGCCCGGAGCTGATCGACGTAGTCCAGGAGCTTGCGCCGGTCGATCACGACGGCGGTGCCGATGGGGAGACGGCGGGCCTCGCCGATGAGTTCCTCTAGCCGGTCAATGAGATGTAGCAGATCGATGACGGGTTCCCTCCCCTCGTGAGCCGCCTAGCCGTCTGAGAACTTGCCGCGCAATGCCTTGGCGACGTGGGCCGGCACGAGCTCTGTCACATCATACCCCAGGCTTGCCACCTCGCGGATGCGGCTGCCGCTGATGAACAGGTGCTCCAGGCTGGTCATCAGGTAGACGGATTCGATCTCCGGCGCCATACGCTTGTTCATCAGCGCCATGTCGAACTCCGCCTCGAAGCCTGTCACCGCGCGAATTCCGCGTACCAGGACGTGCGCCGCTTCTCTCTTCGCGAAATCAACGACGAGGCCGCTGAACGACTTAACGGTCACCTCCGGCAGATCCTGTACGGCCTCCTCAAACAGCGCCACCCGTTCCTCGGTGCTGAAGAGTGTGCCGCCGCGCAGCTCGTACACTGCGACGACCAGGCGGTCGAAGAGGCTCGCGGCCCGCCGCGCGATGTCAACGTGGCCGATGGTGACAGGATCGAAGCGACCGGGGAAGATGGCGACCGTCAAAACATGTCCTCCTCAATCTTTAGCGGCGTCGATTCCGCTGAGCCCGCCCATTGGTAGATCGAGACCTGCGTATCGCCATAGCGGCGGTGTCAGCTCAGCGCTGGTCATCAGATAGACGGATTCGATCTCCGGTGCCATCCGCTTGTTCATCAGCGCCATGCCGAACTCCTCCTCGAAGCCCGTCACCGCTCGAATGCCGCGCACCAGGATGCTGGCTTTCTCGTTCCGCGCGAATTCGACGACGAGGCCGCTGAACGCCTTGACCGTGACGCCGTCCAGATCCTCCACTGCCTTCGCGAAGAGCTCTACGCGCTCCCCGGTGCTTAACAGGGTGCCGCTGGGCACGTCTTCCACCGCTACGACAAGGTGGTCGAAGAGACTGGCGGCGCGCCGCGCGATGTCGATGTGGCCAATGGTGACTGGATCGAATCGGTCGGGATAGAGTGCGATGGTCAAGACGGGTCCCTTCTCATCCGTCGGGCAGTCTGCTCTGGGACCAGTACACGGACACCTGCGTGTCTCCGTATCTGCGGTTCCATGCCAGCGATAGTTGGCCCAGCTCCTCCGGCGCCTCGTTGCGGCTGCTCTGCTCCCAGACCAGCGCCGTCGACTCGCTTACGAGGTGCGAACGGGCGATGCGGTCGAGGATGGCGCCCACCTCACCAGCGGCATACGGCGGATCGGCGAGCACCAGCGTGTACGAACGCCGTAGCTTCGTTGTCGCACGCTCTACCGGCATCTGGTGCACCCGTCCTCGTTCCTCCAGGCCAGTCAGCCTCAGATTCTCACGTATGATACCCGCATTCGCCCTATCGTGCTCGATGAAGTCACACTCGCCGCCTCCGCGGCTGAGCGCCTCGATCCCTAGCGCCCCGCTGCCGGCGTACAGGTCAAGGACGCAAGAGAAGTCCGCGCCTTGGGACCCCAGCGCGTCGAAGATCGCGCTGCGCACCAGGTCCGTCGTGGGGCGGGTCCCTCCTCTCGGACTCTTGAGGCGGCGGCCGCGGATGGTGCCGCCGGTGACGCGCACGATCTAGGGAGCGGCCGCGCCCGGCGGGACGCCCACCTCGAGCACTAGCCGCTGACCGATACGGATGACGCCGTCGCTGACGATGAGGGTGAGCGAGTACGATCCCGGCTCCGCGGGCGCCAGCCAGCTTGTCGTGACACCCGTCGCGCTCGTCAGCGTACCGCCCGTCGCTGACCACTGAGGCTCCAGCAGCGAGTCGTTGGGACGGACGAGCTCCGCCTCGCCGCTCTCCGCGTACTGCGCCAGCACGGGCCACAGGTTCGCGTCGGCGGGCAGATCCGATACATCGTCCAGGGCAATGCCACCCAGCTGGTAACGGCGGGCCAGGTCCACTTTGAAGGCCGCGCTGAAGACGTTCGCGATCCAGACCGTGCGCTGGCCGCCCAGACCGGCATAGCTAAAGATGACGGCTCGTGCGGTGTCGTCCCATCGTAGCGCGCTGCCACCTAGCTCCTGCGAGAGGTTCTGGCCCACGGCGCGCACCGACGCCTCCGGCGCTATCATGGCCTGTTGTGGCTGCGCCACGGGAACGCTGGCGAGCGTGAGCGCCTCCGTCAGCGTGAGCGCCCGCACGCCTAGCACGCCACGCTCCCGGCTGAGCGCGCTCAACGGGAGCAGCAGCTTTCCGCTCGGGACTTGAGCCGTCAGGAAGGTGAGCGCCTCCTCCATTCGCTGGAAGTAGCGGTCCTGATCGTCCACGGTGGAGAGCTTGATCGTGCCGGCGAGGGGGGCGAGCGCCGGCCAGTCGTAGCCGAAGGTGACCCACGCACCGGCCTGGCGCTCCGGCAGGGGCAGGCTGAGGATCAACGTCTGGCCGTTCGCGCGCAGACCGGCCGACAGCGCCTGCACCAGCTCGACGAACTCGTCCTCCAGCGTTTGGTCGCCGAGCCGGTAGTCGAGATCGACGCCGGCGTAACCGCCCGTGGCCGTGAAGTCGACGATCGCCTGTACATGCGCCGCCCGCCGTTCTGAGGAGCCCAGGATCGCGTCCAGCGTTTCGACCTCGGCCTCAGTGCGCGCGCTGATCGTCGGCACGATCGGCGTCTCCAGGTCATCCGGCAGGCTCAGCGCCGCGCCGGAGATCGCCCCGTTCGGCGCTAGGCTGAAGCCCGCTGGCGTGAGTGTGGTGAGCACGGCCCGCGCGGCCGGATCCAGCGCGGCGCCCGGCGGCAGGACGCCGAGAACGAGATGCGTCTGGTCGCTCGGCCGCATGACGGCGATGTTCGGGGGCAGGATCGGCAGTTCGGCCTGAGCCACCACTCCGCCCGCCAGCACCGTACCCGAGCCCAGGCGCCGCCAGTCGTCAGCGTTATCTCGGAAGGTGAAGAGGTCAACGGATGAGCCCTCCGGGAGCGTAGTGGAGAGCGGGACGCTGATGCGGGCCGGGCCGGTGATCCTGCCCGGAGCGCTCACGTCGAACAGGGCGCTTGCGCTCTGGAAGCCGTCCGGCGGCGGGGGCAGCTCGGCGCGGGCCTGCGTGGTGATCGGGCCGGTCGCGTCGGGCCCGTCTCCATCGTCGAAAATGGAGATGGGCGGGAGCACGAGCACGAGCAGCAGCAGGCCGAGGATGATGGTGATCGCGACGATGAACGTGGCGGATCGATCGCCCTGCGGGCGTGATTCAGGCTGTAGGATGCGGTCGAAGGGGCCCTGCTCTTCCATGCGCTGGTTGCCCGCGTAGGTGAGGCGCCTGTGCGCGCGTTCGCTGGTGCGTGGTGTTGCGCGCGGGCGGGCTCGTTGGGGCGCGCCTATTGTAGAGCACGGCCCCGCGCTGGCGCAACCGCGCACCTTGGCTCATCGCGACAATGGTCAGCCACGTCGTTTCGTTCGAAGACCTGCGCCGTGAGCATCCGCTGTTTCTGGACGAGTACAGCCAGGCGTTGAGAGTGGGCGGATCGGGCGGTATGATGGGCGTTGCCGGCCCGTTCATTCAGCCTGCAGAGGAGGAAGCCATGGCCAACATTGACCTCGAACATCTGCCTTCATACGCGGAGCTCTCGGAGCGGGAGGATGCGCCCAGGGGCTCCGCCTGGGGCGTCTTCGGCAAGGACGATCAGCTCGGCACGGTGAACTTCCTCACGCCGGAGCGCGTCGCCGCCGCGGCGCGGCTGGTGCGCACGGGCGCGGTCTTCCCGCTGGACCTGCCGCTCCATCTGCCGGACCCGCCGCTCTTCAACCGCGGCCGCTATCAGCACCATATCCGCCGGTTCGAGCAGGGCATGGGCCACGACGACCACCTCGATAACTTCTACCTGCAGGCCTCAAGCCAGTGGGACAGCCTGGCGCACGTCGGCCACCCGCGCCACGGACTCTACAATGGCGTGCAGCCGGAGGCGGTCACCGGGGAGGATGGCTCCAAGAACGGCATGGACCGCTGGGCGCAGCACGGCATCGTCGGGCGCGGGGTGCTGCTGGACGTGGCGCGCCAGCTCGACGAGCAGGGTGACGCGATCGACCCGATGAGCGCGCGCGCAATCACGGTGGCGGAGCTGGAGGTGACCGCCTCCGCGCAGGGCGTCGCGGTGGGCCCAGGCGACATCCTGCTCATTCGCACCGGCTGGACGAAGGGATATCTTGCGGCAGATCAGAGCGCCCGAGAGCAGATCGCGAGCGATCTGCATGCGCCAGGGATCGAGGGCAGCATTGAGATGGCCGGCTGGCTCTGGGACCACCGTATCGCGGCCGTCGCGTCGGACTGCCCGGCGCTGGAGCCGTGGCCGTGGGACCTAAGCGTGGGCGCGCTGCATGTGCGCGCTCTCTGCTTCCTGGGCATGCCCTTCGGCGAGCTGTGGGACCTGGAGGCGCTGGCGGAAGACTGCGTGAGCGATGGCGTGCATGACTTCCTGCTCACGTCGGCGCCGCTGAACCTGCGGGGCGGCGTCGGCTCGCCGCCGAACGCGCTGGCGATCAAGTGATTCGGACAACAGAAAGCCAGGATGCCTGCCCCGAAGTTGCGGGGAGCGGGGTACGCATCCTGGCCCCTGCGTTGGGCGGTTCCACGAGAGGGGGAGCATTTCCCGTGGTTCAGCCCCTCGCCTCCAACTATAGAGAGGACGTGTTAAGAGAGTGCTAACGGCGTGCAAAATATGGACGGGACTTCCAGGCGGAGCGAAGTCCCTGCGCGTATGATCCTCCTACTCCGGATCGCGCACACCAGGTTCCCGCTGCGCCACCTGCAAACCCCCGCCTCCCTTGGAGACGCTACCTGCGCGCTTGACAGGCGTGGGCGTGTGTGGCTAGTATGCAAGGTGGGCGGCACCCCTGGTGCCGTCCGCTGTTATAAGGAATGCCAAAGTATATCTTTGTCACAGGCGGGGTCGTAAGCTCCGTCGGCAAAGGGATTACGACAGCGGCCGTCGGTCGCATCCTCAAATCCCGCGGCCTCTCCGTCGCCATCCAGAAGCTCGACCCGTATCTAAATGTCGATCCCGGCACGATGTCGCCGTATCAGCACGGCGAGGTCTTCGTCACCGGCGATGGGTCGGAGACGGACCTGGACCTGGGCCACTACGAGCGCTTCCTTGATGCCGACCTGACAAGCCGTAGCTCCGTGACGACCGGCCAGATCTACCAGGCGGTGCTGGCGATGGAGCGGCGAGGCGACTTCCTGGGCGGGACGATCCAGCCGATTCCGCACGTGACGAACGAGATCAAGAGCCGTATTCGCGCGGTCGGCCGCGAGAGCAAGGCCGAAGTCGTCATCGTGGAGGTGGGCGGCACCGTCGGTGACATCGAGGGGCAGCCGTTCCTGGAGGCGATCCGCCAGATGCGCAAGGAGGAGGGAAGCCACGACACCCTCTCCATCCACGTGACGCTGCTCCCCTACATTGGGGCGACACAGGAGCTCAAGACCAAGCCCACGCAGCACAGCGTGCGCGAACTGCGCAGCATGGGTATCCAGCCGGACGTGATCATCTGCCGGAGCGACTATCCTGTTCGTGAAGAGCTGAGGGCGAAGATCTCGCTCTTCTGCGACGTGGAACTGCGCGCAGTGATCCCCCTCCTCACCTTGTCCAGCATCTATGAGGTTCCCCTGGTGCTGGAGGAGGCGGGCCTCGACAACTACATCATCGACCTGATGCAGATGGAAGCCGGTGCGAGGGACCTGGCGGACTGGCGGCGGCTCGTCGAGAGGCTCAAGCACCCGTCCGGGCAGGTGACGGTGGCGCTGGTCGGAAAGTATATCGAACTGCACGATGCCTACCTCTCCGTGAAAGAGGCGCTCATCCATGCTGGCGTGCACCACGGCGTGGAGGTGCAGATCCGCTGGATCCAATCAGAGCTGCTGGACGGCGGCGACGTTAGCCTGCTGGAAGGCGTGGATGGCATCGTCGTGCCGGGTGGCTTCGGGGAGCGCGGCATCGAGGGGAAAGTTGTGGCCGCCCGCATGGCGCGCACGCAGGGTATCCCCTACCTGGGCCTCTGCCTGGGGATGCAGGTGATGGTCGTGGAAGCGGCGCGGGACGCCCTCGGCAGCAACGAGGCGAACTCCAGTGAGTTTGCGCCCGAAACGCCTCACCCGGTGATCAGCTTGCTCTCAGAGCAGGAGGGCGTAGAGGAGAAGGGCGGCACAATGCGGCTCGGCTACTATCCCTGCCGCCTGGTGCCCGGCACGAAGACGCACAAGGCGTACGGCGTCGACGAGATCGCGGAGCGCCACCGCCACCGCTATGAGTTCAACAACGCCTATCGCGAGACGCTGGCGGAAGCGGGGCTTCTCGCCAGCGGCCTCTCACCTGATGGCCAGCTCGTCGAGATCTGCGAGCGGACCGATCATCCGTTCATGGTGGGGTCTCAGTTCCACCCGGAGTTTCTCTCGCGCCCGCTGCGGCCGCACCCGCTCTTCCGTGAGTTCGTCAGCGCTGCCGTGGCATACGCGGCGGATCGCGGCGACGGCGACGCGGAGGCTGCCGCGGCGTCAGCCGCTCAGGACGTAAGCGGGGTTGTCGCCGGCGGTGGCTCGTAGCCGGGGAGGAGTGCCCGGCGTTCGCCGCTGAATCCCCGCGTGCTAAGCTGAGGTCAGAGGCGGCGGAACGCATTAATCTCAGTGAGGAGGGAGCATGCGCCTCTTTCTAGATACAGCCAGCATCGACGAGATCCGGCAGGCGGTCCGCATGGGAGTGCTCTCCGGCGTCACAACCAACCCGACGCTGATGGCCAAGGAGAGCGGCGTGACCTATCGGGAACGGGTGGTGGAGATCTGCGAGGTGGTCGACGGGCCCGTGTCCGCCGAGTGCGTCTCTCGCGATCTCGAGGGGCTGGTAGCGGAGGGTCGCGACATCGCCGCCTGGCACCCGAACGTCGTGGTGAAGGTTCCAATCGATGAGATGGGGTTGGAGGTAACGTCGATCTTGACGCAAGAGGGGATCAAGATCAACATGACGCTCGTCTTCTCCGCCAATCAGGCGCTCCTCGCAGCAACGGCGGGCGCCACCTACGTAAGCCCCTTCGTCGGCCGGATCGACGATGCTGGACAGGACGGCATGGAGGTCGTGCGAGAGGCGGTGGAGATCTTCGATCGGTATCACCTGCCGGCCCAGATCCTCGCGGCCAGCCTGCGCCATCCGCGCCACGTCACCGCGGCCGCCAGCGCCGGCGCGCCTATCGCCACGGTGCCGTTCGCGCTGCTGCGAGCGATGGTGAAGCACCCGCTGACCGATGTCGGCATCGAGCGCTTCTTGGCGGACTCGCGCGGCTACGAAAAGGAGCCGAATCGGGAGCGGGCCAAGCCTTGACACAGAGGTGCCATATCCGGTATTCCATATATGGAAAGATCAAATTAGCATATCGCTGCTAGCCCAGGCGCCTGCATCTCCCGGCCCTCGGTGACTTTCCCCTACTAAATCCGCCGGCAGAAACGAACAGCAACGACGTTATCACGCGCGTGACACGCGCCAGCGAGGCTGCATAACCATGGAACAGCAAGCAACCGCAGAACGCTACGCCACGATCGGCGAACTGGGCGAGAAGACCCGTGAGGATCTTCTGGATATCGCCAAGGGGTTCGGTGT
Source organism: Chloroflexota bacterium (assembly GCA_022563135.1). The sequence continues at coordinate 9,717 of JADFNZ010000014.1, forward strand.
CTCCGGCTATAGCACCATGAAGAAGCAGGAGCTCGTCTTCAAGGTGCTGCAGGCGCAGACCGAGCGTGAAGGCAACATCTTCGCCGAGGGGGTCATCGATATCGTTGATGATGGCTATGGATTCCTGCGTGGCGAGACCATGCTGCCGACGGTGAACGATGTCTACGTCTCCCAGTCGCAGGTGCGCCGCTTCTCGCTTCGCACAGGCGACAAGGTGATGGGCCAGGTGCGCCCGCCCAAGGACAGCGAGAAGTACTACGGCCTGTTGCGGGTTGAGGCGGTGAATGGCCTGGATCCGGAAGTGGCCAAGCAACGCCCCAATTTCGAGAACCTCACCGCCATCTTCCCACAAGTGCTGCTGGATCTTGAGACGAGCGCGCCCGGCATAGACGCGCTATCGCAGCGCGTGATCAATCTGATCGCGCCCATCGGAAGGGGACAGCGGGCGCTCATCGTTTCGCCGCCAAAGGCGGGCAAGACCTTCCTCCTCAAGGCGATAGCCCACGGCATCTCTACGAACTACGATGACGTGCACTTGATGGTCGTGCTCATCGGCGAGCGGCCGGAGGAGGTCACGGACATGAAGCGGTCCGTGGCCGGCGAGGTCGTCGCCTCCACGTTCGATGAACCGGTCGAGGACCACACGCGGGTTGCGGAGATGGCGCTGGATCGCGCCAAACGGCTGGTCGAATGCGGCCAGGACGTCGTGATCCTGCTCGATAGCATCACCCGCCTCGCGCGCGCCTACAACTTGGCCATGCCGCCAAGCGGGCGCACCCTCTCCGGCGGGATGGACCCGATTGCCCTCTACCCGCCCAAGCGCTTCTTTGGCGCTGCCCGTAACACGGAAGAGGGCGGCAGCTTGACCATTGTCGCCACCTGCATCGTCGATACGAACAGCCGGATGGATGAGCTGATCTACGAGGAGTTCAAAGGCACCGGCAACATGGAAGTGATACTGGACCGCCGCCTGGCCGACAAGCGCGTCTTCCCTTCGATCGATATCCAACGGAGCAGCACCCGCCGCGAGGAGCTCCTGCTAGACGAAAAGACGCTCCAACAGGTGTGGCTGGTGCGACGCATGATGTCCATGATCGGTTCGAACTCGCCGAACTCCACAGAGGCGACGGAGCGGCTGCTGGAGCGCTTCTCGCGCACAAGCACCAACCAGGAGTTCCTCGACACGCTCAAGAACGAGATGTAGCCGCCCCAAACCCCAAGTGCCGCCCCTTATTCCTTGCGATCGTCCCCCGCGTAGGTAGTATTCAGCGTCGATCTTAAGGAGAATCCGCTACCGGCGAGGTTTGCCATAACGGATTCGCCCGCTATAATGCCCCACGTGTGCCGATTTTAAGGCACGCGAGCGGGTTGGGAGGCGACCATCCTACGGGCTGACGCGGGATTCTCGTACTATGGGAGGAGCAGCGGAGGATACGTCCGCGCCGGGCCCGCCATCCCGGGCGCGCGGTCATATGCTATCTCCCGGGAGCGCCGGAGACCGCTGCTCCACGGGCTCGTGCTCGCGGCAATCGCGGCGGGCTTCTTCCTCTCCTTCTTCTTCTCGCAGGCGTTCCCGTTCGACCTGAGCGAGGGCGCGCCGATCGCCGGGCTCTCGCTGCCGGGCATGGGCCCGGCGCCGCGGGAGGAGCCGGTGCTCACCTCCAACGCTGTGCCCAGCACGGTCAGCCGCGACCAGCTCGATCAGGAGATCGCGGCGGCGCTCGCAGGGCCGGACGATGCTGAGCGGGTACTGCCGTTCCAGATCTACACCATCCGGCCCGGCGACTCGGCGAGCGCGATCGCGGACCGCTTCGGCATCACACTGCAATACCTGCTGTGGAACAATCAGGAGCTCAGCAACCAGAACCTCCTCAGGGCGGGCCACCAGCTCTTCATCCCCGCGGCTAACGGCATCGTCCATCTGGTGGGCAGCGGCGAGACCCTGGACGGAATCGCCCGCTACTACGGCGTGACGCCGGCCACCATCCTGGCGTGGGAAGGCAACGGCATCGAGACGGCGGACCAGATCGTAGATGCGCAGCTCCTCTTCGTGCCGGGCGGCGTGCTGCCCGCGCTGAGGCTTGTCGAATCTCAGCCGCCGCCGTCGCCGAACCTGGCGCCAGCGCCCCCGCTAGACCCTTCGATTCCGGTCGACGTCGCCTGGCCGTTCATCGGCGTCGGCCGCCTCACCACCCCCTTCGGCGGCGGCCATAGCGGGATCGACCTGGACGGCATTGGCTACCACGGCGCCGCGATAGCGGCAGCCACGTCCGGTACAGTCATCCGCGCGGTCACATCGACGATCAACGGCTATGGCCTCTTCGTGGACGTGGTGAGCCCGAACGGCATTCTGACGCGCTACGCCCACCTCTCCAGCATCAGCGTCCAGCCGGGACAGCCGGTCTCGCAGGGCGACACGGTCGGTATCATCGGGGCGACAGGCAACGCGCGGGGCACCCATCTCCACTTCGAGGTGCATGTCAACGGCCGGCCCGTCAACCCGCTGATCTACCTGCCGTAGCTGCTTGGCAGCGCGCCACGTTTTAGATACGATTCCCTATCTGCCGGCTACCGCTCGGAGACGCCGTCTCTCACGAGCCGCAGTTCCCTCTACAGAGCCCGTGGTGTATAATTTGGCGAATTCGTCCAGGTATTACGAGTAGGAGCAAACACAGGAGGAGAGGCGATTCAGGAAGCGAGCCGAGGAACTCTCTATGGCGGGCGCATCACAAGCGCAATCTATGTAGAGCGTGAGCGCGCGCCGGGCGAGCGGTCGTACGTTCTCGCCAGGGAGCGACGGCGGCCGGTCCTGCACTTCTTCATGCTGGCGCTGATCGCCACGGGCCTCTTCTCCTCGTACTTCCTCTCCCAGACCTTCCCGTTCCATCTGCAACGCGGCGCACCGATCAGCGGGCTCTCGCTGCCGGGCCTCGGTTCATCTCCGCATGAAGAGCCGGTGCTCACGTCGGGCGTGCTGCCGGACACCATACGGCGCGTGGAGCTCGAAGGCGAGGTCACGGCCGCGCTGACCGGCTCCGGTGAAGCGGCCGAAGGCGTCGAAGCGGCGGGGCTCCTCGAGCTCGAGCCCGTGGAGCTGGAACCATCCTATACGATCTACTCCGTGAAGGAAGGGGACACCGCGAGCGCGATCGCTGAGCGGTACGGCGTCTCTTTGCAGCACCTGCTGTGGAACAACGCCGAGTTGCGCGACAAGGACTTCCTGGCCGTCGGCGATCAGCTCTTCATCCCTGTGGAGGACGGCATCCTGCACTATATGAGTCTGGGTGAGACGCTGAGCAGCGTGGCGGCCTACTACAATGTGCCGCTTGACGATGTGCTGGCGTGGCAGGGCAACGGCATCGCCACGCCGGACCTGGTGATCGAAGGGCAGCTCGTCTTCGTACCCGGCGGCGCGCCGCCGGCGGTCGCGCTACCGCAGCCTGAGCCGCCGGTCGCGGTGACGGTGCCGCCGCCCCCGCCGCCGGCCGTCGTAAGCCCGCCGACGGCGAGCTCCGGCCTGATCTGGCCGTTCTCAGGGCGTATTACCTCATACCTTGGCGACGGCCGTGGCCACCGCGGCATTGACATCGATGGTGTTGGCAACCCCTGGGGCCCGGTCGTAGCCGCGACCTCGGGCACGGTCGTGTTCGCCGGCGGGAACGCCTGCTGCAGCCTGGGGCTCCACGTGAAGATCCTTAGCGCGAACGGCATCCTCACCGTGTACGCGCACCTCTCCAGTATCGCCGTTTCGCAGGGACAGCAGATACCACAGGGAACGCAGCTCGGAATCCTGGGCTGCACGGGCCACTGCACGGGGAACCACCTCCATTTCGAGGTCTGGATCAACGGCGGTTCTACGCTGGCCAACCCGATCAATTACTTACCCTGAGCGCGCAAGCTGCATTCCGCTTACGAGCGGGGCTGCACGCCCCGCTTTCTTGATGCCCAGAACCGGAGCGCGTGGCTTCACCGCCGGATATAATCGAGTCGATCTGGTTCGGAGGAAGCGATGCAGCTGCAGGATCTCCTACGCGACGCGGACGCCGGCGCGCTCGTTCACGGCTCGGGCGACGTAGAGGTCTCGTCGATCGCATACGACTCACGGCGTGTCGAACGCGGCGCGCTCTTCGTCGCGGTGCCCGGGTTCGAGACCGACGGCCACAAGTTCATCGCGCAGGCGCTCGAGCGCGGTGCGGGTGGCGTGTTGGTGCAGGAAGACCGGCGCGAGAGCTGGGCGCCGCTGCTCGCAGAGCGAGACGTCACCGTCGCGGCGGCGGCGGACACGCGCATGGCTCTGGCCGCCGTCTCGGCCGCCTTCTACGGCTTCCCGGCGCGCTCCTTGAGGGTCGTCGGCGTCACCGGCACGAAGGGCAAGACGACGACGGCGTTCCTGACGAGCGCCCTGCTAGAGGCCGGCGGCCTGAAGACAGGCTTCATCTCCGGCGTCGCGGTCAAGGTGGGCGGGCAGCTCACGATGAACGAGTCGCAGGTGACGACGCCCGAGGCGCCGGAGGTGCAGTCACTCCTTGCTCGCATGCGGGACGCCGGGATGGCGTATGCAGTGGTGGAATCGACGTCCCACGGGCTCGCGCTGCACCGGCTGGATCATGTGGAGTACGACGTGGGCGTCTTCACCAACCTTTCGCCCGACCACCTGGACTTCCACCCTGACGTAGACGACTATCGCCGCGCCAAGGGCCGGCTTTTCGAGATGCTGGACGAGTCGCTCGACAAGGGGATCGCGAAGACGGCGGTGCTCAACGCGGACGACCCGACCAGCGCCTACCTGCGCTCGCGCACGGCCAAGGCTCGCGTCCTCACCTACGGCATCGACGTGCCGGACGCCGACGTGCGCGCCGAGGAGATCGCGCTTTCGGCGGGCGGCTCGCGGTTCCGGCTGGTGACGCCCGGCGGAGAGGCTTCGGTGGAGCTGACGATGCTCGGCCTCTTCAGCGTGTACAACGCCCTGGCCGCAGCGACCGTCGCGGTGAGCCAGGGCGTGGACGCGGCGACGATCGCGGAGGCGCTGCGGACGTTCGATAGCGTCCCCGGCCGCATGGAGCGCATCGAGTGCGGCCAGCCGTTCACCGTGCTGGTCGACTTCGCGCATACGCCGGACTCGCTGCGGTCGATCCTGCAGGCGCTGCGGCCGGCGGTCTCCGGCCGGCTGATCGCGCTCTTCGGCTGCGGCGGCGACCGCGACCCAGGTCGGCGCATGGGCATGGGCGAAGCGGCGGCCGCGCTCGCCGACTTCAGCGTGTTGACGAACGATAACCCACGCACGGAAGACCCGGCGGCGATCATCGATCAGATCGCCACGGCGATGGCGGACGCGGGCAAGCGCGATGACATCGACTTCGTCCGCATCCCGGATCGGCGGGCCGCCATGCGCTACGCGTTCGCGCAGGCGCGCACCGGCGATGTCGTGCTGCTGGCGGGCAAGGGCCACGAGCCGTACCTGATCGTCGGGACGGAGTACCTGCCGTGGGACGATCGCGAGGTGGCGCGCGAGGAGCTGCGGACGCTGGCGAGCGCGAAAGGCTAGCTCGGCTCCTCCCGCCACCTGACCTCCCAGAGCTTCACTGGGTCTTCGAAACCCCGCAGCTCCGTCTCGCCGAGGTCGGCGAACAGAAAGTCCTTGCCAGCAGCTAGCTGGCGCACAACGTCAGAGGCCAAAATCTGGCCGGGCTCCGCACGGTCGCAGATGCGCGCTGCCAGGTCTACCGACGTGCCGAAGAGGTCGTCGTCTTCCGCGATGGGCTCTCCGGCGTTGAGGCCGACGTACACGCCGAGCGGCGATTCGGGATGCGCCTCCTTGTGCGCCGCAACACCTTGCTGGATGGCGATGGCACAGTTGAGTGCTGATGATGCTGTGGCGAAGGACGCCATGATGCCGTCGCCGGTGTGCTTGATCTCGCGGCCTGCGTGCTCGCCCAGTGCCGCGCGAACGATGGCGTTGTGGGCGCGTCGCACTTCCTGCGCTGCCGCGTCGCCGAGTTGATCGGCGAGGGTCGTAGACGAAGCCATGTCGGTGAAGAGGATCGTGTACATGTCTGCGGCTACTTTAGGCGTCGCCGGTGATGGTTCCCTTCCCGTCAGGAACGCCTCGACGAGAGCTGCCACACGCTCATAGTTCATGTCGTCGATGGCTAGGAAGCGGGCGTCCGGAATGCCCGCCGCCAGCTTCTGCCCAGCGCGAATCGGAAAGATTCGAGCGTCGTTGTTGTGCAACACCAGCGTGTGGGCCTTTACGTCAGGCAGGAGGTCCGCAACGTCCCAGCTCTGTACGGCCACCATGAATGCGCGGTAGGCGTTCGGCTCGATACATGCCCGGATGTACTCGCCTAGGCCTTTGATGAGGTGTGGGTCATCCATCCCTAACAAAACGCGCGCCATCGTCTCCGTGAACAACGTCCAGTCCTTGTCGACGAGGGCCTCAAGGGCCTCGTACGTGGGCGTGCCGGCGATATCGAACCAGTTCGTCCAGCCGTCGATCAGGATGAGATGCGATACGCGGTCCGGGAATGTGGCGGCGTAGGTCACCGCAACGGGCACGGCGTTTCGGAACGCCCCAACGGCGAACGACTGGAGGCCTGTGCGGTCGACAACGGCGTCGAGGTCGCGCAGCATCGCCTCAATGGAATAGTCGATCGCATGTCGATCGGAGAGACCCGCCCCACGGGGGTCGTATAGGGTGATGCGAAACGTCCGCATCAGTGGCGGGAGAACGCTCGGAAACATTTCCCATGCCCGCTGGACATGGGCTACCCCGGGGGCCAGCAACAGGACCAGGGGCGGCCCTTCGCCTTCGGTGGCGTAGGCGATGCTCACGCCGTCACTCGTCTTGGCGTATTGGATCTGCGGTTCCATCACGTGGGCTCCTCCGCCGGCGTGAGGATCATCACCGGGATCTTGCGGCCGGCTCGCGCGGCGTATGTCTCGTAGCCGGCGTACATGTTCGCCGCCTGCGACCAGATCTCCTCCCGCTCGTCGCCTTCCGCCTCGCGAGCGGTGTAGGTGCGGCGTTCGCCCTTGATCTCTACCGTCGCCTGCGGATTCGCGCGCAGGTTGTGATACCAGCCGGGGTGGCGCGTGCTGCCAAAGCGGCTGCCGATGATTGCGAGACCATCGTCTCGTTCGACGTAGAGGAGCGGTAGCGTGCGCGACTTGCCGCTCTTCGCGCCGGTGGTGGTGAGGAGCAGGACCGGATAGCTGGACGCGAAGCTCAGGCGGCCGCGCGTCAGGCGCAGGAGAGGCCGGTCGACGAGGTGCATCACCCTGCGGAAGAACGATGCGCCAAGCTTTGACGAGACCACCGATACGGCTAGCCTGTCCCACCATGGCCGGCGAGGCGCTTCTGGCTCCATCCGCCTTCCTCCCTGCGGCAGCGGCATCCTGCGCCGCTTCGTCGCGCGGGCAGCATAGCGGCGCACGGAAGGTCTGTCAAAGAGAGTGACGAGTTGCTCTGCCGCTCGCGGGGGCTGATAGTCCGCGAGCTATGAAGACCCGGCTGGTGTTAGGGTGCTGCTACTGCTTGTAGTCCAGCACCTGCACCTTCGTCTCGTGCGGGAGGGTGCTCTTGGTGACGGCGAGCTTGGGCTGCCGCTCGTCCAGCGCCTTTGGCGCGCCGATCTCCTTGAGGAAGCGGTCGATGGGGTCGAGTTTCGCCTTCGCGGCCGGCGTCTGGTAGTGCATGGGGATGACGAGTTTGGGCTCGAGCAGGCTGACGGTCTCGGCAGCCGCCGAGGCGGCGATCGTCTCGCCGCCGCCCACCGGCGCGAGGAAGATATCGACGCCGCCGAGCTCCTCCACCTGATCGGAAGTGGGCACGTGGCCGATGTCACCCAAGTGGCAGACGAGCATCCCCTCCATCTCAAAGACGTAGGCGGTGTTCTTGCCGAGCTGCTGCCCCTTCTCCGCGTCGTGGTAGGTGCGGATGCCCATGATCAGGACGCCGCTGATCTCGAACTCGCCCGGCCCTTCGACGATGCGCGGGGAGCCGGCCACCGCCTTGACGTTGTTGTGTCCGGCGTGGTCGTGGCTGATGGTGACGATGCCCGCGGTGGGCTTGCCGATGTTGTAGCCCGTACTCTTGCTGGGCGGGTCGGTCACGACGATAGCCTCGCGGCTCTTCAGCCGGAAGCAGGAGTGGCCGAGCCAGGTGATCTCCATGCGCTGCGTTCCTCCTTTCAGCTAGCTTACGGCGCGGAGAAGCAGAGCGCTAGGTGGTGGCCGCCGAAGCCGTAAGCGTAGCTCATTGCGTGGCGCACGTTCATCGTGCGCGCTTCGTTCGGCGTATAGTCCAGGTCGCAGCCTTCGGCGGGCTGATCGAGGTTGATCGTCGGCGGCACGACGCCCGTCTCGATCGCCTTGACGCAGATGATCGCATCGACCGCGCCCGAGGCGCCCAGCATGTGGCCGAGCATCGATTTCGGCGCGCTGAGCGTGAGCTTGGAGGCGGTCAGCTCGCCGAAGATGCGCTTGATCGCCTCCGTCTCCATCCGGTCCAGCTCCTGGACGCCGCAGCCGTAGGCGCAGAAGTAGTCGATCTCGCTCTGGAGAAGCGCCGGCTGCCGCAGGGCCGCCTGGATCGCGCGGCCGGCCTCCTGCGCCATCGGCGTTGCCGCGCCCGGCTCCGTCACGAACCCTCGACCGGCCAGTCGCGCGTAGATACGGGCGCCGCGCTGCCGGGCCAGCTCCTCGTCCTCCAGGACGAGCATCGCGGCGCCCTCCGCGAGCGCGAAGCCATCGGCGTCCGCATCGAACGGCCGGCAGGCGCGCGACGGCTCGTCGTTGCGCTTCGTGAGTACATCGAGCGCGCAGAAGGCCGCGAGCGTGAGGGGCGTGATCGCGGCGTCCGCGCCGCCCGCGAAGGCGACCTGGACGTCGCCCCGGCGCACCATCTCCGCGGCGGTCGCGATGGCGGCGTGGCCGGAGGCCCCGCCCGCGGCGATGGCGACCGCGGGGCCGCGAATGCCCAGGGCCGCTGCGGCCTGCGCGGCCGGCGCGTTGGCGAGCGTGCGCCCGATGTAGCCGGCGCTGATATCCTGCGGGCCACCCTTGTGGAACGCATCGTGGCCGGCCCAGGACGCGCCTTCGCCAGGACGGGCGCTCCCCAGCACCAAGCCGGCCTGGACGGCGTTCTCCGGAGTTATGGGCAGCGCCGAGTCCTCCAACGCCTGGAGGGCGGCATCGACGGCGAAGAGCGCGCCCCGGTCGAGCCCTGCGGCGCGATCCGGGTCGATCGCCGGGTGCGGCTCGTAGTCGAGCACTTCCCCTGCGACGCGAGACGGGTACGGCGAAGCGTCGAAGGCGCTGATCGCCCGGATCGCGCTGCGGCCGGCGCTGAGGGCGTCCC
>JADFNZ010000015.1 GCA_022563135.1 Chloroflexota bacterium
AAGCTCGTCCTCCGGCGAACGACGAGCTTCACTCCATCACCACGCGCGGCGTGATCGAGATCGTCCCTGAGCAGGAGTTCCTGGACGCGCTCACGTCGGGCAGAAAGCTACGGCTCAAGCTGGGGCTGGACCCCAGCAAGCCGGACCTGCACATCGGCCACGGCATCCTCCTGCGCAAGCTTCGCCTGCTCCAGGAGCTGGGCCACCAGGTCGTGCTCATCGTAGGCGACTGGACGGCGCAGATCGGCGACCCGAGCGGTCAGTCTGTCACCAGGCCCATGCTCACCGCAGAGGAGGTGCGGGCAAACGCGGAGACCTACATGCGCCAGTTCTTCCACGTGGTCGATAAAAAGCGAACCGAAGTCCGCTGGCAGAGCGAGTGGTTCGACGAGTTCAGCCTCGCCGACGTGATTCGCCTCACAGGTCGCTTCACCGTCGCGCAGATGCTCCAGCGCGAGGACTTTCGCAAGCGCTTCGATGCGCAGCAGCCGCTGGGCATCCACGAGCTGCTCTACCCGCTCCTCCAGGCCTACGATTCAGTCGCCATCGAGGCGGACGTGGAGTTCGGCGGCTCCGACCAGCTCTTCAACCTGCTCGTCGGTCGAGAGCTCCAGCAGGCGATGAGCCAGCGGCCACAGATCGTCTTCGTCATGCGCCTGCTCGTCGGCCCGGACGGCGCGCAGAAGATGACCAAGAGCCTGGGTAATACGATCGACTTTGAGGACCCGCCGAGCGAGCAGTACGGCAAGACGATGTCCGTGCCGGACAGCGCCCTACCCGACTACCTCGAGCTCGCCACGGACCTGCCGGACGAAGAGGTGGCCTACCTGCTGCGCCAGCTCCAGGAGCGCGCCGTCAACCCCATGGAGGTGAAGAAGCGCGTGGCCCGGGAGATCGTCGCCCAGTTCCACGGCGAGGCGGCGGCTCAGGAGGCGGAGCGCGAGTTCGAGCGAACGTTTCAGCAAGGAGAGCTGCCCGAGGATGTCGCAGAATATCCGCTCTCGTTCGCGGCGGAGGAGACGACGGCAGACCTCGCCACACTGCTCGCCCAGGCCAAGGTAACCGCCAGCCGCAGCGAAGCGCGCCGCCTGCTGGCACAAGGCGCGATTGAAGTCGATGGCGTCAGGGCGAACAGCCTGCGTCCACCCCTCCGGCCAGGCTCCATCATCCGCGTCGGCAAGCACCGCTTCCTGCGCATAGTCGACGCAGGCGAGAAGCGCTCCTAAGGGAACCCGCCCTCTCCGCATTCGCCTTTGCCTTCGCAACATGTTACGCTCTGTAGGAAGGGAGGAGCGCGGCAGCCTATGGATTCCCACTTCCACGTCGACGTGAGCGAGATCCGGCGCAGCATCGACACGGGCGAGGTGATCGCGCTCTACTTCCCGCTCTTGCGGAAGACGCTCCTCATGGACACGCGGACGAACGCCATCGACGGCCCGATGATCCGGGTGGTACCGATGGCGTCATCGCCGCAGGAACGCTTCAGGGAGCTCGTGCGGATGCGCCCGCGCTTCTCCAAGCCGGAGAGCATCACGCTCATCCAGTGGCCCAAGTACGTCGCGAGCCTCGTTCGCCTGGAGGTCTGGGACCAGATCGTGCGCCGTTTCCTCGAGCTCGGCCCGCCAGAGATCGTCCGCCACTGCGAGGAGTGCCTCAACGAGCTGCGCAATGTGGAGCGGGAAGAGCTGGCGCGCGCCATCACAGGCGAGAACTATGAGAGCATCTGGGAAGCCTCCGGCGTCTACGGAAGCGAGGAGGCCGAGGTGGACGAGGAGGAAGACGAAGGAGCCTGAGACGGCTCACTCCAGAACGAAATCGTAGACAGCGGGCGGACCAGAGTCGCCCGCTTTTCCTTTCAGCCGTGATCGGGCCGGCAGGAACGCCGCCCTACGAAGCCGCCTCCGCGCTCTGCGACAGCTTCTGAGCGACGTGGGCCGGCACCTCTTCGTAGTGGCTCATCTCCATGGTGTAGTGGCCACGGCCCTGGGTGATGGAGCGCAGGTCCGTTGCATACCGTTGCACCTCCGCCAGCGGCGCCCGCGCCTCGATCACCGTCAGCGCCCCCTGGGGAGTCATCCCTTGCACCTTCGCCCGCTTGCCGTTGAGATCACTGAGCACGTCTCCCGTGTTCGCCTCCGGCACGGTAATGCGCAGGTTGACGACCGGCTCGAGCAGCACAGGGCTGGCCTGCTGCACGCCTTGCTTGAGGGCCTGGCCGCCAGCGATCTTGAAGGCCATCTCCGAGGAGTCGACAGGGTGCTCCTTGCCGTCATAGAGGGTGACGCGCAGATCCACCAGCGGATGGCTGGCGAGCACGCCTTCTCCCATCGCCTCGCGGACGCCTTTCTCCACCGCCGGGATGTACGCCTTGGGCACGTGGCCACCGACGATCTTGTTCACGAACTCGAAGCCTGACCCGCGCTCCATCGGCTCGATCTCGAGCGCGACGCGGGCGTACTGGCCATGGCCCCCGCTCTGCTTCTTATGGATGAACTCCGATCGCTCGGTGGCGGTCACCGTCTCCTTGTAGGGTACTTTCGGCGTCTGGAGATCGACCTCTACGCCGAACTTTCGTTTCATCCGCTCCGCCGCCACTTCGATGTGTGACTCACCAAGCCCCGAGATGATCGTCTCGTTCGTGTCGGCCTCGCGATGCACACGCAGACTCGGGTCCTCTTCCGCGATCCGCGCGAGGGCCGGGCCGAGCTTGTCCATGTCGGCTTTCGTCTTGGGAGAGACGGCCAGCCCGTACGAGGGGAAGGGAAAGGTCACCGGATCCAAGATCAGCGCCCGCTCCCGCGTGCTGAGCGTATCGCCCGTCGTCGTCTCGCCAAGCTTAGCCACCGCGCCGATGTCGCCCGCGATCAGCTTCCCCGTATGCTCCTGCGCCTTGCCCCGAAGATAGAAGAGCTGGGCCACTCGTTCTTGAACTTTGCGAGTGCTGTTCCAGACCTGGGAATCGGCCGGCAACGTTCCAGACACGACCCGCAGATAGGTGAGCTTCCCCACGTACTGATCGGCGCTCGTCTTGAAAGCGAGCACGGCTAAGGGACCCGCGGCGTCCGCGGTCAGCTCCACCTCCGCGCCGCTCCCGTCCTGCGCAACCACGCTCTCCCCATCAAGCGGCGACGGGGCATAGTCCGCGAGAGCATCGAGCGCGCGCGCAACGGCGATGTTCTTCGTAGCCGAGCCCGCGAGAATCGGCACGATGCTGCCCGAGCGCACGCCCGCCCTCAACCCTTCGCGCAGCTCGTCCGTGCTCAGCTCCACGCCTTCGAGATACTTGTTAATCAGCTCATCGTTCGTCTCGGCCACCGCCTCGACGAGCTGCTCGCGATAGGAGGCGACCCCTGAGGCGACCGATTCGGGCACATCCGCGGGATCGCCCCCTTCGCCCAGGAACGCCCGCAGTTCGAGGAGGTCTGCCACGCCCTGAAAGGCGTCCTGCGCGCCGATCGGCACCTGCAGAGGCACACACTTCTTGCCGAAGCGCTCCCGGAGCTGCTGCACGGCCGCAGCGAAGTCTGCGTTCTCCCGATCCATGCGATTGACGAAGACCAGCCTGGGGAGGGAACGCTCGTCAGCGTATCCCCACGCGAGGTCGGTCCCGACCTCGACGCCGGCAACCGCATCGACCACGATGAGCGCGGCGTCTGCGGCGCGCACGCCTTGCTTAACCTCGCCCTGGAAATCGGCATAGCCCGGCGTATCGAGCAGGTTGAGCTTGCGGCCGTTCCACTCGCATGGAACGAGAGAGAGGCTGATGCTGATCTGCCGCTTGATCTCGTCCGGATCGTGGTCCGAGGTGGTGTTCCCGTCAGCGATCGTGCCTAGGCGTGTCACTGCGCCGGAGACGAAGAGCGCCGCCTCCGAAAGGGACGTCTTGCCGGTGCCGCCGTGGCCCAGCAGGACGACATTGCGAATACTCTTGGTCTCGTATTCTTTCATGCGCGGGACTCCCGTGGGAAGACAAATGCCACACACCTGCGCGAAGGGTACGAAACGCCCAGCGCGGTCGCCTCGGATTGTACCGCAGGGGTTAGAGGCGGGCAAGAAGCGCCACGGCGTCGCGGCTGGCGCCAAACTTCTGGCTTGTGTAGGATAATGGGCGGCTATGGCTGCAGAGGTTAGCGGGTGGGCGATCGTGTTTCGCGGCTGCGACGAATCGCGCGGCGATTGCAGCGCGGCGCGGTTCGATGTGACGCCGCCGGGCGGCGTTCTTACCACCGTTGAGGTGCGCACCACGGTTCAGATCGAGCACATCCTGGCACTAGAGCTGGGGAAGGAGCAAATCGACGCACCGGCGCGGGAGGCGATCCTTTCGGTTGCCGGTCGTCAGCTCATCGAGGCGCAGCTAGCGGACGGGAAGGCGATAGAGCCCATCCTCTGCCTGGATTCCCGCCTCTTCCGCCTCCCCGGCGCCGAACGCCGCCTTCTGCAGGAGTGCGGCCTGCTGGCCGGGTAAAAGGCTGTTCGGCTCGACCTGCTGGTGGCCGAGTCGAACACGGAACGGCATCGCGCCTAACGGCGCCTGTGTCCCGCGAGCCATTGTACTCCCAGGAGAGGATATCTATGCTTTCGCTTCTCACGGATGGCGTTCAGGAGCTTGGCCTCACGCTGACCAAGCAGCAGGTTGAGCGCTTCGAGACGTACTACGAGATGCTGACGGAGTGGTCGGAGCGCATCAGCCTCACGGCGATTCGCGATCTCGAGGGCGTGCAGAAGCGCCACTTTCTGGAGTCCGCCTCCATCATCCCAGTGCTGGCCGACCAGGGACTCACGCTGCGGGACCGGTCCCTCATCGACGTAGGCAGCGGGACAGGCGTTCCGGGCATCCCGCTGAAGATCCTGGAGCCCAGCCTCCGCCTCACCCTCGTCGAGGCAAAGCGGCGAAAGGCGCAGTTCCTCGAAGCCGTCCTTCCTGTGCTCGGCCTCTCCGACGTCACAGTCGTCACGCAACGCGCCGAGCAGGCCGCCCGGGACCCAGACCACCGCGACCAGTACGACTTCGCCATCGCGAAAGCGCTCGCGCCCATGCGGACGCTGGCCGAGCTGATGCTGCCGTTCGTCACGATGGGAGGCGTGGCGATTGCGCCGAAGGGCAGCGACGCCGAGAACGAGGTGAAAGAAGCCCATCTCGCGATCGAGACGCTCAAGGGCTCCGTGCGGGCCGTGGCGCCGCTACCTCTGTCAGACCCGGCGCAGCAGGTGATTCTGGTAGACAAGGACCTCCCTACCCCGCTGCGCTACCCGCGACGCCCCGGTGTGCCAGCGAAGCGCCCTCTCTAGCAGCGCCGCTGCCTCCGCACCCAATGCTACACTGTGACCCGATCAGCGCCCAAACAAGCCACTCGCACGGCTGCGTCAGCCCTGAAGGAGCACCACCGCCATGTCCACATCACCCCGCATTGACCTCGACGTCCTGTTCGGGCGTCTGCAGCGGCTGATCAGGCTGGACACCACGGTCTTCGACGAGGTCAGGAACGACCCGGCGGCGACGGTTCCGGCGGTGGCTGTGGCGGTCGTGTCCACCTTGCTTGCCGCCCTGGGTGGCTGGCTCTGGTGGTGGATCAAGGACTTCCCAAGTCTGGGCGACGTCTTCCTCGAGTCGGTCATCTTCGGCACGCTCTTTTCGGTCGCGCTCTGGATCGTGTGGCTGCTCGTCGCATGGGTCGTGCTCACCCAGATCTTCAGCGAGGAGGCGGACTGGCAGCAGATGCTCCGCACGATGGGCATGGCGGCAGCGCCACTGGCGCTCTCCTTCGCCATGTTCATCCCCGGCATCAGCTTTGGCGTTGGCCTCGCCTCCGTGGCGCTCTTCTTCGGGCTGACCACCATCGCCATCCAAGCGGTGACGCCCGCCAACCCGGCCCGCGTGCTGGTGGCCAACCTGGGCGGCTTCGCCGTGTGGGCGATCGTCTTGACGCTTCTCGTCAACTCAGATAGCTTTCTGGCGCCGGGCATCTTCCTCTTCGACGCTCCGAGCGAGGCGCTGAGCGACATCTCCGATTTCTTCGGAGACTTTAATTTCGACCCGGGAGACTTCCTCGAGTAGCCCGCCCAGCCGCATCCTGAAAGAGGCGGGCCGGCAGCGGGCTCTCTTGTATCATGGTGCGGGTGGATCGCCTAGCGCGGCGGCCCGCCGCACGCTATGACGCAGCTCTCTGCACAGGACCGCCGCGCCTTCGAGGCCAACATCTGGAAGGGCTACCTCCTTCACTTTCTCGTCCACTTCCAGCTCTGGTGGTCGATCTGGGTGCTCTACCTGACGGACTTCCGCGGCCTGTCGCTCACCCAGGTCGCGGTGCTGGAGGCGCTCTTCTGGGGAAGCGCAGTGCTCGCGGAGGTGCCGACAGGCGCCGTCGCGGATCGCTTCGGCCGGAGGACCTCGCTCGCGCTGGGGGCGGCGAGCACGGCGGTCGCGGTGCTGGTCTTCGGGCTCGCAGGAAGCTATTGGCTGCTGCTCGTGTCATACATCGCGTGGGCGCTGGGGTTCGCGTTCCTCTCCGGGGCCGAGCATGCCCTCCTCTACGAAAGTCTCAAAGAGCTGGGGCGGGCGGGCGAGTTCCAGCGCGTTGCGGGCCGCCTCGGGGCCATTCTCTCGTTCGCCGCGCTCGCCGGCGGGCTCGCGGGCGCGCCGATCGCAGCGGCGACCGACCTCTCGATACCGGTGCTGCTGAGCGCCGCCATCGTTGCGCCGGCCTTCCTCGTCGCCCTGAGCATGCGCGAACCGCCGTTGCCGAAGGGCGAAGTGCGCTTGACCTACGGCGCGCTGCTGCGCGAGAGCGCCCGTACGGCGACACGCCTGCCGCCGGTGCGCACGATGCTCATCCTCTCGTCGCTGCTGGCCGGCATTACCTTTGCGCCCCAGCTCTTCATGCAGCCATTTCTCACCGGCCACGGCATCGACGTCGCCTTCGTCGGCTTCCTGCAAACACCGGTGCGTGTGATGGGGATCGCCGGCGCGCTGATCGCGTACAGTGCGACGACCCGGCTCGGCACCCGCGGAGCGTTCCTGACCGCGCCGCTGATCCTCGTGGCCGCCTACGTCATGCTAGGCGCATGGGACAGCGTCTACGCCTTCGCCGCCTTCCCGCTCGTCGCGTTCGTGAACGCACTGCTGCTGCCGACGGCGACCGACTACCTCAACCGGCGCATCCCGAACAACCAACGCGCGACCGTCCTGTCGCTGCGGACGATGCTGGTCAGCCTCTGGGCGGCTCTGCTGACGCCCGCGATGGGCGTAGCCGCCGACGCCCTCTCGCTGCGCGCCGCATTCTGGATCTCCGCCGCGGTCGTCGCCTTCGCGATACCGGTCGCGCTCGCTCTCTGGCTGCGCGCGGACCGAAACGAGAGCGAGGCGGCCACCGTGACGGCAGCCGAGCCCGGCGCTAGCGGGAGAGATGTGAACGGGCAGCAAGAATAAGCCAGTGAGCTTCCGCGCAGCCGCCTGGATTATCTAAGCGGTGCTGGGCTTAGGAGCGCATCGGTCATCCTGCCTATGGAACCGCTTGCGGCGATACGCGCGCGCTACGCCACGGCCCCGCGGTCTCGCAGCGCGCTGATCTGTTCTGCGTCGAAACCGAGCGACGCGAGCACCTCGTCCGTATGCTGGCCCGGCGCTGGGGCCGGCGCCCGTACGGCGCCCGGCGTGTCCGAGAGCTTCGTGGCGATGCCCACCTGCTTCACCTTCCCAACCGTCGGGTGTTCGACCTCGACGACCATGTCGCGCGCCAGGTTGTGCGGATCGTTCAGCGCCTCGCCGAGGGAGTAGACCGGCGCCGCGCAGATGTCGGTCTGCTTGAGGATCTCGAACCACTCGTCCCGCGTCTTCGTCTTGAACTGCTGGCGGAAATGGGCGAAAATCTCGTCACGCTTCTCCGCATCGTACTGATGGGCGATGAACTCCTCCCGGCCCATGGCGCGACAGAGGTTGGCCCAGAAGTGGGGCTCCAGACTGCCCAGGCTGATCCAGCCGCCGTCGCCGCACTGGTAGACGTTGTAGTGAGGCACGCTGCCGTTGAGCACCGTCGCTCCCGCCTGGGGCGCCCGGCCGGTCGCGTAGTAGCCGCTCACGGCGCTGGCAAGAAGATAGAGCACGCCATCAGACATTGCGATGTCCACGAACTGGCCGCGGCCGGTGCGCTCTCGCGCATGGAGCGCGGCGAGGATGCCGTAGGCGGCGTGCAGGCCGCCGGCGGCGAAGTCGGCGATTACGTTCATCGGGATCGCCGGCGGCTGATCGGGCCAGCCGATCATCCCCAGAGCGCCGCCGATAGAGATGTAGTTGATATCGTGGCCCACCATGCCGGCGTAAGGGCCCGTCTGGCCATATCCAGAGAGCGAGCAGAAGACGAGGCGGGGGTTCTTCTCGCGCAGCGTCTCGTAGTCGACCTTGAGCCGCTGAACGACGCCCGGCCGGAAGCCTTCGAGCACGACGTCGGCGGATTCGACCAGCGTGTAGAAGACCGCGCGCGCGTCGTCATCCCGCAGGTTCAGGATCATGCTGCGCTTGTTGCGACCCAGCGCGTTGTACGCCTCCACGCCGCGGCCAAGGTTCGGGCCCTGGCCGGCCTTGCTATCGGGCGGAGGCTCAATCACCAGCACGTCCGCACCGAGGTCCGCGAGCAGCATCGAGCAGAACGGGCCAGGGGCCAAGCGCGAGAGATCGAGGATTCGCACGTCGTCCAGCGGCATCATTGGGTCACGTTCCTCCTTCGCAACGAAGGACAGCTATCGCGCCGGCCACACCGAACGTCACGAATCGGCCGAGCGGTCACCCGCTAGTCCCGCTCGGTACGGGTGCGGAAGACCTTGCGCTCCTCGTCTGTCCGGTCTTTGAAGAAGTCCTTGTTTACTTCGGTGAAGCGCTTCCATTGCTCAGGCACGTCTTCCTCGTAGAAGATCGCGTCGACCGGACAGACCGCCACGCACGCCTCGCAGTCGATGCAGACCTGCGGATCGATGTAGAACTGATCCGCTTCGTCAGTTGTGTGGATGCAGTCGACAGGGCAGACATCAACGCAGGTCCCGTCTTTCACGCCGATGCATGGTTCCGTAATGACGTACGTCATGTCTGCTGCTCCTTCGGCTCGGCGAACCTGACCGGAGGCGCATCAGCGCTCAATGGCGGACGGACGCCCAGCTTCTCTACCGTGACGTCTCCTCCCTGAACGATGGCCTGGCAGGCGAGCCGGAGCGGACGATCGAGAGCACGAGGCCCACGCTCCTCCAGCAGCACGCGCTCTTCGGAACGGCCCCGCGGCGAGAGGTGCTCCATGCCCTCGAGCACGAGGCAGGCGCAGCTGGTGCAGCGCCCCTCACCGCCGCAGGTCGTGGGCCAGTAGTAACCCAACGCCTGAGCGGCGCCCATCACCGTGGCACCTTCAGGCGCTTCCACCTCGACATCCAGCGGACGGATCGTGAGCTTGACCATACAACAAAACGACGCCCTCACGGGCACCCAGCGGGCAAGCTTGAGTGTAGCACAGTTTTTCTGCGCGGAGACAGCGCGCCGGCAGCCCGAAGCATGGGAAACC
Source organism: Chloroflexota bacterium (assembly GCA_022563135.1). Next base: position 9,540 of record JADFNZ010000015.1, read on the forward strand.
TGGGTAGATCGGGTGGCGGTTGTCCTCAGCCGCCCTGTCTGCTAACGTATGAATACCTCGGTGACTAGAGCGAGGCGGACCCACCCGTTCCCATCCCGAACACGGTAGTGAAACGCCTCAGCGCCGACGATACTCGAGGGGCAACTCTCCGGGAAAATAGGCCGTTGCCGGGGTGCTCTCTTCTCTCAGTCGAGGACGGTTCTCCTCTTCATCTCGTTGGGCGTAGCTCAGCCTCCCTAACGACAGCGCTCAGCGGGCTCTAATGAAACGGCGGGGACGACTCTCATGTGTGGCGGGGTTCTACCGAATCAGCTTCGGCGCTCGTCGCCGATCATGGACCCATGAAGGCGCGAACGCTCGCGATCCTCGTGCTGGCGCTCGTCGCAGTGCTGGCCGGGATGCAGTCTCGCCGGCGTGCAGCGCCCCCAGAGGTGCAAGCTCTGCCTCGGCGACCGGCGCGCGGCTTGCCGCGGCGGCCGGCGCGCGGCCTGCTGCGGAAGTCGCTGAGGGCGACGGCCGGGATCACTGTCGTGCTCGCCGTTGCGTTCACGGCCTTCGTGAGCTGGCAGATCGCGGCGGCGCGGCCGTCGAGTGCCATCCTCCCTTCCGACGACACCCGAGCCAGCGTCGCGCTGGTCGCTAGCGCGCCAGGCAGCAACGCCGCCCCTGGGCCAGAGACGATCGATCCCCCGACGTCACTAGCGGGCGCGAACGACGGGGCGGAGCCGCAGGAATGGCGGCTGCTCGCAGGCGGCGACGTGCTGCTCGACCAGAGCGAGGCGACCGGCTTCGATCCGTTCGCCGGCCTGGTGCCCGCGCTGGGGAGCGGCGACCTCGTGGCCGTCAACCTTGAGATGGTGATCGCGCGCTCCGGCACCCCGGAGCCGAAGTCGTTCGTGTTTCGCGTGCCGCCATCAGCCGCCCAGACCCTGGCGGCCGCCGGCATCGATGTCGGCAACCTCGGCAACAACCACGCGCTGGACTACGGGCCGGACGCGCTGTTGGAGAGCATCGGCCACCTCCGGCGCGCCGGCGTAAGCCCGGTTGGTGGCGGCGCGAACGTCGAAGAGGCGTATGCGCCGGCCTCCTTTTCGGTCGGAGGCGTCGCGGTGGCGGTGATCGGCGCGAGCCGCGTCTTTCCTCGCGCCTACTGGGCGGCCGATGAAGGCCCCGGCCTCGCCTCCGCGTACGCGGAAGGCCGCCTGCTCGACGCGGTGCGAGCGGCCAGGCGATCGCACGATGTCGTGATCGTGATGGTGCACTGGGGCTTCGAGCGCCAGGCCTGCCCGACGCGCGATCAGGTGCGCCTGGGCGCGGCGCTGCTTGAGGCCGGCGCATCGGTCGTCCTCGGATCGCACCCGCACGTCCTCCAGCCTATCGTGCAGCAGCCGCGCGGGCTCATCGCCTTCTCGCTGGGCAACTTCGTCTGGGCGCCGAGGCAGAGCCCCGAAGGGGACACGGGCGTGCTCGAAGTCCGCTTCCGCGGCGCGGAGCTCACAGGCTACAGCTTTCACCCTCACGTCCTGAACGAGCAGGGTGCGCCGGTCCCGGCCGGGCCGCATCGCGCGGCGGGTATCGCGGCGGCCGTTGGCACCATGTGCGTGTCGGGCGGGGTCGCCGCGTCGACGGGCTAGCCGCGCGCTCTTCAGCGGACCTTACGTGGGCGCCGCCGGCTCGCGCGCCCGCCGCCCCACGGTCTCGCGGGCGAACAGTGCGAAGAGGAGCGCGCTGCCTGCTACCAGCGCGGCGTTGAACGCCAGCGCCCAGCCGAAGCCGTCCGTCGCGTCCACGATCCAGCCCAGCAGCAGGGGTCCCAGAACGAAGCCGATGTCCGAGTAGGTGCGGTAGAGCCCCATGCCGACCCCGCGCGCGCCCTCCGGGATGACGTCCGCAGCGTAGGCCGCCGGCGCTGGCCCGGCCAGCCCGGTACCGATCCCGAGCATGACGGCGGCGGCCAGGAAGAACAGCAAGCTGCTGGTCAGCGCGAACAGGATCAACGCGCTGGCCGACACGATCGCGCTGGGGACGATCACGCGCTTGCGTCCGAAACGGTCCGCCCAGGCGCCGGATGGGCCGATCATCGCCAGGTTGAGCACGGCCATCATAGCGAAGATAGCGCCGAGCGAGCCGGGGGAGAGGCCGAGACTCTCCTCGCCGAAGAGCGCCAGGACGGTCTGGCGTGAGCCCGTTCGCGTGAAGAAGATGCTGAACGTAAACAGGCTCACCAGGGCGAAGCTCGTGTTAGTCAGGAGCGCGCGAAACGGCACGCCGGCGCGCTGCACGACGATTCCCCCGGCCGTCCCGTTCTCGCGCGCGAACGCAGCGGGGTTCGTCTCCGGCAGCGCGCGCCATGCCCAGACGGAGCAGGCGGCGGCCAGCGCTCCAACAACGATGAACGGCGCTCGCAGGTTGAAGAGCTCCGCGGTGAGTCCTCCCAGCGCAGGGCCGATGCTGACACCGAGCAGCAGGCTACCCTGAAAAAGGCCCAGCATACGCGCTCTGTTCTGCGGCGTAGAGATGTCGGTCACGAGGATGATGGCGCCGGTCATGAACATCGCCGAGCCGGCGCCGGCCACGAATCGAAACGCCAGCAACTGCCAGATGTCGACGGCCGACGCCGAGAGAAACGAGCCGAACGCCACGATCACCGGGCCGCCGACGAGGAGCAGCCTGCGGCCGTACCGATCGGAGAGGAAGCCGGCGGGCAGGTTCAGCAGCATGCGCGCCAGCCCAAAGACGCTGATGGTCGCGCCCACCAGCGTCGCGCTCACGCCAAAGTCCTTCGCGTAGAGGGGCAGCACTGGAGAGATGACGCCCTGCCCAAGCATGATCAGGCCGGTCGCCACGCAAACGCCAAGCAGCGCTGAGTTGTCCCGCAGCGGCTCGATCACCTGGAGGCGCAGGGTGGTCAGGAGCGCCATCTTCGCGCCCACTATACCACCAGCCCGCAGGCGCGAGGACTACTCGCCGGGGACGAAAGGTCCGATGCTTCGCGCCGCCAGCGCTTCAAGGACGGCCGGGCTGAGCAGGAAGCCGAAGACGAGGAGCGCCCGTCCAGTCAGCGCCGTCAGCGACGCGTTCGAGCCGGACATCGTGGAGACGAGCACCAGCAGGACGAGCGCCGTTGCGACCAGGGTCGCCACCCGCAACGGGCGCGCGCGCACCCGCACGAACGCGGCGACGGCCCCAGCCATCGCGAGGAACGTCGCCGCAAGCGCTGCGTCGGCGCCTGCCACGGCGCTGCCCGCCTCGAGCGAACCGCCGCCGGCATGCAGTGCGGCCAGCCAGACGATCACGGGCACGGACGGCGACAGCATCAGCGATGCGTCGAGCCAGTCGCGCCTCGATGCGACGCGGATGCACGAGGCGAGGATAGCGAGCGCCAACGGCACATAGAGCGCCGCGCCGGCGAACCCCATCAGCGCGACGTAGTCGAAGCCGCCGTCGCTCGCCCGCTCCAGCAGGACGAACGCGAAGTAGCCGCCGAACGAGAGGAGCGTGAGCGCCAGGCCCGCCCAGGCATAAAACCAGGGCGGCCGTCCCTGCCAGAGACCGTAGAGCGTCACCGAGACGATGAGCGCGGCGACGGCGGTGACGGCAACGGGCTGACTCCAGAGATGGGTCGCGTACAGAACGCCGACGAGCAGGAACGCCGCGGCCGCCATTGCGGCGTCATGCCACGTCCCAGCAAGATGCGCATCCTGATACCGGCGCGCCAGCACGCGCGGCCTGTCTAACCGGCGGAGGATCACCCGAAGCGCCTCGTCCTCGCTGAGGCCGGCGTTCTGGAGCTCCTCGACGCGGTCCTCGACGTGCGTCCGCAGTTCGCGCACGACCTCATCCTCCACCTTATCCTCAAGGTGGAGAGCGGCCTGTAACCGTTCGAAGTATCTCTGGAACTCAGCGGACACGGCAGCGGAGTCTACCGGGGCGCTCCACGAACCTACGTGGGCCGGACGATCATGTCGACGGCCGAGGAGAAGCGCGCCCAGGCGTTCGTCTGCTCCTCCAGGCGGCCCTCACCATCCTGGGTCAGCGAATAGTAGCGGCGCTCCTGGCCGTTCGGGAGCTTCGACCAGCGGCCCGTCACCTGGCCGGCGCTCTCCAGCCGGTGCAGCACCGGATAGAGCGTGCCCTCGCCGAGGCGGAAGAAGCCGGCGCTTCGGCTCTCCAGCTCTCGAATAATCTGATAGCCGTACATCGGCTCTCGCTGAAGAAGCGAGAGGATCAGGATCTCTGTGTTGCCCTTCAAAAGTTGGGCGAGATTGCGCATACCCTGCCTCGCGTGGCCAGGGTATCGCCGAGGCGGCCGGCTGTCAAGCCGCCGCCCCTCGCGCGGCCTCGCGGCCGGCGATGCGCCCGTAGACGGCGCCGCGGATGACGGACGTCGCGCCGGGATAGTTGTGGTAGAAGATCTCACCCATCGGTTCGCCCGCAGCGTAGAGCCCGGTGATGGGAGCGCCCGCGACGTCGATCACGCGGGCTCGCGTGTCCACCTTCAGGCCACCGAAAGTGAAAGTGATGCCGCCCGTGACGGGGACCGCGACGAACGGCGGCTCCTCCAGCGCCAACGCCCAGTTCGACTTCGGCGGCGTAATCCCCTGCGTTCCCTTACCGTCCAGCCGGTCGAGGTCGAACTCGCCGGGCTGCACCGCGGCGTTGTATTCGCGCACGGTGCGGTCGAGCGCATCGGGCGGGATCGCGAGCGCCTCCGCCAGCGCGCGGATGGACGGCGCCTCGAACGGCGGGCCAACGGGCCGCCAGGCGCGGCCGAACTCCTCGCGCTGCACCATCTGCTGGTCGAAGAGGCAGAACGCGACGCCACCCGCCCGCTCGGTAATCGCCTTGCCGAACTTCACGTAGGTGTGGTCGCGGAAGTCTTCACCCTCGTCGAGAAAGCGCTCGCCCTGCGCGTTCACGATGATGCCCATCTGGAAGTTATAGAGCGCCGTCACGCCACACTCGACCGCGGGCGAGCGCGCGTCGATCACGGCCGAGTGGTAGTCGCCCCACTGGCCCGCCGGCTGCGCGCCGATGTCGAGCGCCATGCGGATGCCCTCGCCCGTGTTGTGGCGCGACCCGCGCAGGATCAGCCCATCGGCGTGACGGCCGAGATGGGCGACGCGCATCTGCACGTTCGCCTGGTAGCCGCCGCATGCGAGCACGACGCCGCCGCGCGCCATCAGATCGACGAGGCCATCGGGCGAGGTGCAGCGAACACCGGCCACACGCCGCCGATCGTCGGTGAGGAGCTGCAGCGCGGCGGTCTCATACGAGATCGTCGCGCCGGCGCCTTCCAGCCTGCGAAAGAGCGTATCCACCAGCCCCTGGCCGCCCTGCCTAGGTGACCGCCGATAACCCGCCGTGTGCGGGTAGCCCGGCTCCCACTCGATACCGAGCGACGTGAGCCACTCGACCGTCGCGGCGGCGTTGCGCACGAGCGTCTCGACCAACGCGCGGTTCGCCCGGCCGCACGAGATGCGCATCAGGTCGTCGATCATCTCCTTCGCGCTGTAGCTGCGCGCGCCGTATTCGTCCGCGTCGTGGGGAAAGCGCATCTGGGCATCGGCGAAGCGGGTGTTGCCGCCGCGCTCGGTTCGCGGCGACTTCTCGACCAGCGCGAGCGCCGCGCCCTCCTCGCGCGCGGTCAGCGCCGCCGAGAGCCCGGCGATGCCGCCGCCCACGACGACGACATCAAAGTCGTAGCGCGTGATCTCGGCTGCTTCGCTGCCTAGTGTCACCGGCCGTGCCCCGCGGACCAGACCGTCGCGCTGGCGGCGGGCAGCAGGACCGCCCGCCCAGGATCGAGCGCGAGCGCCTGGAGATCGGCACCCGGCCCGGCGAACCGCTCCTCTACGGTCGTGAGGATGGGCCGCCACGACCGGCCCGCGCTCTCGCCCAACCACGCCTGTTCGCCAACGTCGATGTCGATTGCGTCGCCGAAGTTAACGAGCAGCAGCCGCCTCCCGTGTTCGACCAATCGCGCAAGGCCGATCGCGTGCTCCGAGACCGCGTGGGCACGGATGCGAGAACGGTCCTGCTCTCGAAAGGCGGGCGCCTCTCGCCGCAGCCGCAGCAGCTCGCGGAAGAGGCGATAGATCCCACTGTGGGGCGAGCGCTTTCGTTCGCTCAGGTCGAGCCTAGAGCGAAGAAACGACTCTTCCGCCTGCGGATCGGGGAGGGCCGTCTCATCGCCGCCGTGGGCCGCCCAGAAGGCGCGGAACTCCTCACGCCGGCCGGCGTGGATCCGCTCGGCGAGCTCAGGCTGGTGGTCCGTGAAGTACCGAAACGGCGACCCAGCCGCGAACTCGTCGCCCATGAAGAGGAGCGGCGTGCCCGGCGCGAGCAACAGCAGGGCGTAGGCCGCCTTGTATCGCTCGCGGTCGATCAGGTGGGCCAGCCGCTCTCCCAGCGGGCGGTTACCCACCTGGTCGTGATTCTGGAGGCAGTAGACGAGCTGACGCGGCGACACGTTCCCCCTCGCGCCCGGCGGGTTGTCGTAGACGGTACCGTTCGAGAGGAGGCTGGCGAGCTCTGCCGTAGAACCGTCGAAGCGGCCCAGGTAGCCGCGCTTCTCGCCGGTGAGGAGGACGTGCAGCGAGTGGTGGAAATCGTCCAGCCAGAGTCCGTCCAGACCGTGGCCACCTTCGGCGCGCGGGAGGACGCTGCGCAGGTCGCTCTGCTCATGCTCGGCGATGATGAGCGCCCGCCTGTCCGCCGGGCCGCGCTCTCGCACGGTCCGGGCCAGCTCCGCCAGGATGTGCTCGTCGCTCTCGTCGAAGATCTCATGCGTCGCGTCGAGGCGAAAGCCATCGATGTGGTATTCGTGCAGCCAGGAGAGCGCGTTATCGACCACGAAACGGCGGACGTGCTCGCTCCCCTCGCCGTCGAAGTTCATCGCGTCGCCCCAGGGCGTCTGGTAGCGGTTCGTGAAGTAGTGCGGCGAGTAGACACCGAGGTAGTTGCCGTCCGGCCCCAGATGGTTGTAGACGGCGTCCAGGATGACGCCCAGCCCGCGCGCGTGCGCCGCATCGACCAGCCGCCGCAGCGCCTCAGGGCCGCCGTAGACGCTGCTCGGCGCGAAGAGATCGACGCCGTCGTAGCCCCAGTTGCGACGGCCGGGGAACTCCGCGACCGGCATCAGCTCCAGCGCGGTGACGCCCAGCGCGCGCAGCCCATCGAGCTGTTCGATCAGCGCGTCGAACGTGCCCTCCGGCGTATAGGCGCCGGCGTGCAGCTCGTAGATCACCAGCGCTTCGGGATCGAGGCCGCGCCAGCCGCCGTCCGTCCACGCGAAGGCGTTCGGGTCGACGACCTGCGACGGGCCGTGGACGCCCTCAGGCTGGCTCCGCGAATACGGATCGGGGTAGCCCCACTCCTCATTCAGCCGGTAGCGGTAGAGCGCGTCAGGCTTGGCCTCGACGGTCGCGCTCCAGACGCCGCCGCCCTCGTCCGCCATCGGGTGGCGGTCGATCCCCTCCGGCGGCGGGTAGAGCTCCACCTCGACCGTGCGCGCGGCGGGCGCCCAGACGCGAAAGCGCACCCGGCCACCATCGATGACCTGTGCGCCCATCTCGAGCTGCCAGCCGCCGGCCTCCATACCGGCCAAAGTGTACTATACGACGCGCGAGTAAGAGGGAAGCACAAGCGACGCCTTATTCACTTTGCGCCATGACGAACTCCACAAGACTCACCAGTTCTTCCGTCGTGCCCGGGCCGTCGAGCATCAGCATGATGCCTGGCTCATCGGCACTTGGAAAGCGCTCGATCACGAACATGGACCGCCTGGCAAAAATAGGCGGTAGGTCCTCGAACACCGGAAGAGGGCTCGTTAATACGGCTGGCCGGCCGCCTACGTCAATTAATGAAATACGGTCCAGCGGTGCGCCAAGTAGTACCTCCGGGGCACCTTCCATAAAGTAGTAGCGCTGTACAGTAAGCCCCCCTCCTGCGCTCGCGCCGGACACCCAGATCTCGGTGCCGTCGGCGCAGACGTTCGCCGTATCCGGCGTTTCTCCATTGGGAAGGGTAAAGAAGAGCTCCGCATCTGGCGAAGGCACGACTTCGTCGACAGGCAAGCACGGTCCAGTATTATTCGGAAAGTCTAGCGTCACGATGAAGTCGCCCAACTGGCCAGAGAAACGTGGGTTTTCCAGACGGTCTCTCTCGGTGGCAGCGTTCAGCTCATCGATCAGCGCCTGGACACCCTCGATGTCCTCGGGCGAGGGCAACGTGGGTCTCGCCGTGAGCCCGGCCGTCGCGGTGGCCGCAGGCGGTGTGGGCGTTTCGGCCGGAGTAGGGGTGTCGCCCGGCGAGGCGGCCTCGCCTGAGCAGGCCGCGAGGAAGGCGCCTAGAGCGCCAACGATGAGTAGTCTACTCACGGCCCAGCCCCCCGCCAATGATCACGAATTCAACCGCAGCCACCAACTGCTCGGTCGTCCCAGCACCCTCAAGTACCAGCATGATGCCTGGCTCATCGGCGCTTGGAAAGCGCTCGATCACATACATCGTGCGCCTTACAAAGGCAGGGACGCGGGCTTCGTTTTCGGGAAGCGGGAGCGTTAGAATGGCCGGCCTGCCGGCCACGTCGACTAGTAAAATACGGTTCAGCGGCGCGCCCAGTACTACCTCCGGTGTGTTCCTAGTGAAGTAGTAGCGCTGGACTGAAATCCCCCCGCCGGCGATCGCGCCGGACATCCAGATCTCCGTGCCATCAGCGCACACGTTGGCCGAGTCCGGCGTGTCGCCATTCGGGAGCGTGAAGAAGAGCTCCGCGTCTGGAGAAGGTACTACAACATCTGCGGTCCGGCAAGGTGGATGGGAAGAAGACCTCGTCGCACAAGGATGCCATCAGGGTCATCGGTGACTACGTGCCGCGCGGGCTCAAGGGACTGATCCATTGCTACTCAGGGAATGGCGAGCAGGCCAAAGTCTATATGGATATGGGATTTTTCCTCTCCTTTACCGGTCTCATCACGTATCATCCGCAGTGGGACGATCTGTTGAAGACGATGCCGATAGAGTCTATCCTTACCGAAACCGATGCGCCGTATCTTACGCCCGAGCCTGAACGAAGCGAGGGTGAGAAAACACCTGAGGGTTTCGTGCGCAACGAACCCACAGGCGTGAAGCGCGTTGCCGAGCACATCGCCAGGCTCCGCGATATTTCGTTCGAGGAGGCCGCCGAGCAGACAACCAAGAACGCCATCGAACTTTTCGGCATCACCATCAGCTAGGTATCTACTATACCGGTCCGACCGGTATAGTGGTGCAGGGGAGAAGGAGTGAGACCCGCGTGGTGC
>JADFNZ010000016.1 GCA_022563135.1 Chloroflexota bacterium
GGTAGAGGTCCGCCGCGGGTCGCGCTCCGCCGGTGCCAGCAGCGTCAAGCCGGAGGCCGCCGCGATCTCGACGATAGCTGTGCCGTCTGGCAGCATGCCCCACGCCGCGAGCACCGGCCGGCCGGCCGGATCGCGGACGTCCGCCTCTCGTACTTCGCCGCCGGTCGACCGCACGAGCGCATCGACCGTGCCCGGGCCGCCGTCCGCGAGCGGCAGGAGCTCGACCTCCGCATGCGGCAGCGCGCGCCGCAGCCCACGAGCGATCGACTGCGCCGCGGCTTCTGCGCTGAGGCTGCCTTTATACTCCTGCGGTGCGATGAGGACGCGCATCACGCCGATCGTAGGAGAACTGCTCCCAGACTACAAATCAAACGGGGTGCTTGAAGGTACCCCGTGGAACTTGGGTATCACATCGTGGACGTGACGAACGAGGACCGCAGCGAACGGGTGGAGGTCTTATTCGAATAGCAAGCGCGCAACGTTAGTAGGCGCGTCGCCGCGGCCACGGCACCCTCGCCAGCAGCGTCTCAGCCTCCTCTGAGCGCAGGGCGCGCGCGGCTGCCAGATACACGATGCCACCGAGCAGCCCGCCGCCTGCCAGCGCCAGAAACGCGTCCAGCAGGCGGCTTGTGTCCAGATGATCGGCCTGGTGGAGCAGCACCAGGTAGAATCCAATCACCTCCACCATCAGCAGAGCTGCCACCACCGTCCGCCCGACTGAACGGCCAAGTGACGCGAGATCCAGCCCCTCCAGCCGCGAGCGAAGCGTCCAGAACAACAGCCCCGCGTTCAGGATGGCCGCCAGCGAGATCGCCAGCGCCAGCCCGCGCACCTCGAACGGCCCGACCAGGATCGCGCTTAAGATCAGGTTCGCCACGAGCGCCACCACCGCGTAGACGACGGGCGTCCTCGTATCGCTCAGCGCGTAGTAGCCCCGGCTGAGGATCTCGACCGCGGCGTGCGCGAAGAGCCCCACCGCGAAGAAGAGCAGCGCCGTCTGCGTGACGTCCGTCGATACGTCAGTAAACGCCCCGCGCTCGAAGAGAAACGCCACCAGCGGCTTCGAGAGGATCATCAGCCCCAGCGCGGACGGGATCGTCAAGAACAGGATGAGGCGGAGACTCTGATCCAACGTGCGCCGCAGCTCAGAGCGGTCGTCGGCCGCCTGTTCGGCGAGGGTCGGAAACACAGCCGTGGAGATCGCCATGCCGAAGAGCCCCAGCGGGGCCATCATCAGCAGCCAGGCGTAGTTCGTCGCTGAGATCGCCTCATCGCTCACCAACGATGCGAAGAAGATCATGATGATGAAGTTAAACTGGAACGCCGCCAGGCCGAGCACGCGCGGGGCCATCAGGCGGCCCACAGCGCGCACGTCGGCGTCTCGCCACAGTGCGATCGCCCGGTAGCGCATCCCCACCAACGCCAGTGCCGGTATTTGCACGCCCATGTGGAGCGCGGCGCCGATCACGACGGCTGCTGCTAGCGCGTGCACGTTGTCGAAGAGGAGCGCCCCGGCGATGATCGAGAGGTTGTAGACTATCGGCGCGATCGCCGGAAAGAGGAAGTGGTGGCGCGCATTCAGGATGCCCATGAACGCCCCGCTCACCGCAAAGAGCACCGGCGAGAGCATCATCAGCCGCGTGAGATCGACGGCAAGCGAGCGCAGCTCATCTTGCTGGCCGGTATCCTCGCCCAGGCCCGGCGCGATCAATGGCACGAGGAGCGGCGCGAGGAGGAAGCCGAGCACGGCGAACACGACCGTCGCCATGACGATCAGGTTGAGCACGGAGCTCGCCAGTCTCCACGCCTCTTCCTCGCTCTTCTTGGTGAAGACACGCGCGAACGTCGGGATAAACGCGCTGCCCAGCGTAGCACCGGCGAGGAGCTGAAAGATTAGGTCCGGCAGGCGGAAGGCGACGAGATACGCGCCGATCTCTGAGCTCGTGCCAAAGGAGTCCGCGATGGCGATGCTGCGCACCACGCCCAGCAGCCGGCTCCCGAAGAAGCCGGCTGCGACGATCGCAACGGCCATCGCCAGGCTCGGCCGCGCGAACCGCTCGCTCGGAGGCGTGGCTTCCTGCTCCACTCTCGCTAGTATAGGGCGGCACGATACACGAATACGAGCCCCGGTAGCGGACGGCCGCTCGCTTGACCGCGCAGCTACGGCGTCGATATAATCGGCACCGTCCTCGCCGCAGAACATCGGTTTCGCCCAAACCGCAGAAAGGGGTACCCCATGGAAGAGGTGGTATTGGTCAGCGGCTGTCGCACGGCGATCGGCCGGTTAGGCGGCGCGTTCCAGAACCTTCCGGCGTCCGACCTTGGCGCCATCGTGATCAGAGAGGCCGTGGAACGGGCCGGAATCGAACCCGACAAGGTCGACCAGGTGATCATGGGCTGCGTCGGCCAGGTGATGGAGGACGCTTACATCTCCCGTCACGCGGCGGTGAAGGCCGGTCTCCCCATCGAGGTGCCCGCCTACACCGTCAACCGTATCTGCGGCAGCGGACTCGAAGCGATCAACACCGCCGCCCGCTGGATCGAAACCGGCGACGCAGAGACCATCGTGGCCGCCGGCGCTGAGAACATGAGCATGCTGCCCTACTACATCCGCAACGCCCGCTACGGCTACCGCCTCGGCCACGGGGAGATCGAGGACGGCATCCAGCACCTGCTGGGCGATCCCTTTAGCAAGGAGCACATGGGCGTCACTGCGGAGAATCTCGCGGAGAAGTTCGGCATCAGCCGCGAGGAGCAGGACGAGACGGCGCTGCGCAGCCAGCAGCGCGCGACGGCGGCGATCAAAGAGGGCCGGTTCAAGGACGAGATCGTGCCGGTGGAGATCAAGTCCCGGCGCGAAACCACGATCATCGACACGGATGAGTTCCCGCGCGCCGACGCCTCGCTGGAAGCGCTGGCGAAGCTGCGCCCGGCTTTCAAGGAGGGCGGTGTGGTGACGGCCGGCAACGCCAGCGGCATCAACGACGGCGCCGCCGCGGTCGTCGTGATGAGCCGGTCGAAGGCGGACGAGCTGGGCGTGAAGCCGCGCCTCCGCCTCGTCGCTCGCGCGGAGGCGGGCGTGGAGCCCGCCGTGATGGGCATGGGGCCGATCCCCGCCGTCCGCAAGGTCATGAAGAAGGCGGGCATGGAGACCGACCAGATGGACGTGATCGAGCTGAACGAGGCGTTCGCCTCGGTCGCCGCGGCCTGCAGCAACGTCCTCGGCCTCGATCAGGAGAAGACGAACCCGAACGGCGGCGCGATCGCGCTGGGCCACCCGGTCGGCGCGACGGGCGCCATCCTCACCGTCAAGTTGATGTACGAGCTGGAGCGCAGCCAGGGCAGGTTCGGGCTGGTCAGCCTCTGCATCGGCGGCGGCCAGGGGATCGCAACGATCTTCGAGCGGGTGAGCTAGCGAAACTTCCGTTGGTAGCGTACAGGGCAGGCCGCCGGGCCTGCCCTGTACGGTCATCTAAAGCGAGCGCTCCACGATGGCCGTCTAGCCCGGGCAATCAGCGCCGACCGTATAGTTATCGCTCAACCCCGCCGACGTAATGTTCACCTGGTACTCGCCGAAATCGAAAATGGTAATGCGGAATTCTGCGCTACCCGTGCTATCAGCCAGGCCGATAATACTTTCGGGCCCATTGGGAATCCCCGGCGCGCTTGCATCTCCATTGATCTTTTCGCCCGGCGCGAGACCGCTGACTCTCACGATCAGTTCGCTGGAGACGCCCGGGTTCGTGTGCTCGCAACTAATCTCCAACGTCGCGCCGGAAGCAAGTGGAGGGGTGGCTGTGAGCACGGGCGGAGACGTTGCCTCAGGCGGAGGCATCGTCTCCGCTGCCTCCTGAGTCTCCTGCGCGTCAACCGTTGCTTGTGACATTGCCGATTCGGTCTGGACGGCCAATGCGGTCTGCGCTGCTGCGACATCCTCAACATTCCTTATGTGAATAATGAGGTTTTCGATGAATACGAACGTCGCAAAGGCAAATCCTGGATCAGTGTCCTCAAAACTGAACGAAGGCATGGGATCGACGCCTAACTTTTCTTCGCTCTTCAGCTCAAACGGCGTCTCGCTGAAGACAGGCTCGCCGAAATCCAGGGCTACCTCCACGTTGAGGCTGAGCGTCGTCCCATCTTCAGTTACATTGCCGGTGGACGGTTCGTCCGCCTGGGTAATCGTGACGACGTTGTCATCAAAGGCCGCGGTTAGGCCGAGCTCCGGGACGGAAAAGGAGCCGTCGTCATTGAACACGGCCGTGAGGCTCCCGCTCACCTCGCCCGTCTCAGTCTCCTGGAACGCGAAGGCGCCGGCGCTCACGCCCTCTTGGAGAAACTGCACCTCCATCGTCCCTGTCACGGTGAACTGTTGCGTGCCGGCGGGCGGTAGCCCAGAACCGCCGTCGCCGCCACAGGCGACCGCGAATCCGGCTAGCGCGAAGCCGACAACGCTTACGATGAGAATCTTGTGGATAGCAGACACAACAGGTCCTTTCACCGCGTACGTTCATGCACGATGGCCATTGAAGTTATGCTACAGGCTATATAACGTTCGATCAAAACCTAGGCATGTAGTGTGCGATCAGCAAGGCAGGCCTGTCGGCCTGCCTTGCGTTCGCGAGCCTGAGAGAACTAGCCCTTAGTGAGCTAGCTCCCAGATCTGCTCCATCTGCGAGAGGAAGCCCTCTACCGTGGTTCCCTGCTCTTCGAAGGTCGGGTCGAACAGGACTTCTTCCGCGCCCAGCTCCCGTACTGCGGCGATGTCCGCCTTGATCTCGTCCGGGGAGCCGGCGAAGATGTAGCGCCCCTCGCCCGCCGGCTGCTGCGACATGTAGAGGTTCGCCCGCACGATCAGTTTGAGCTCAGCCGGGTCGCGGCCGGCCTGCTGCGCCATGCCTTTAATGCCCTCGAACATCTCCTTCATGTCGTCCACGGGCACACCACCCGGCATCCAGGCGTTCGCATACTTAGCGACACGCTGCATCGCGCCGGGGCTATAGGCGGCCAGCGAGATCGGCGGGTGCGGCTTCTGCACCGGCTTAGGCTGAATAGATGACTTTGCGAGCTTGAAGAACTCACCGTCGTACTCGACCGGATCCGTGGTCCAGATCGCCTTCAGTAGCTCCATGAACTCGTCCGCGCGCTTGCCCAGTCCCTTGGGCGGTGCACCCGTCGCCTCCATCTCGTCCTTCGACCAGCCCTGGCCCATGCCCAATTGCAGCCGGCCGCCGGAAAGGATGTCCAGCGTAGTCAGCCGTCGGGCGAGCATGACGGGATTGTAGTACGGCATGTCCAGCACGCTCGTGCCGAGGCGGATGCGGCTGGTCTGCGCCGCGACGAAGGTCAGCGTTTCGATCGGATCGTAGTTGATTTTGAACACGTCCGGCATCGAGCCATCGGGCGTGGCGGGATACTTCGATCGCGGCGACACAGGATAGAGCAGCCGCTCCAGCACCCAGACGCTGTCGTATCCCATCTCCTCCGCTCGCTTGGCGACGCGTACGATCGCGTCGGGGCTGGCCGCGGGGCCTAGATTGGGAAGATTAAAGCCTAGCTTCATGCTGTTCAGTAGACTCCTTTCAAGAGTTCACACCGTGCTCTGCCTGTGGCTCAGCGCATTCTACCGTACACGCAGTCGGGCTGTTTGTCCAGGCGGTGTCACGAACATTTCCGGACGAGTACGACCGGAGAAGCTCACACGTTGTGCTTTTCACCCGACGCCCGGGCCGCTCACCTCGAGGATCGAGCTACGCAGGACGCGGCAGGAGTGCCTGCACGCGCTCCCAGATCGCCTCGGTCACGGCGTCGGGCGTCTGCGCGGCGTCGACGACGAGCCAGCGCTCCGGCTCCTCCTTGGCGAGCGACAGGTAGCCGCGACGCACCCGCTCGTGGAACTCCACGTTCTCCTCCTCGAAGCGGTCGAGTGCGCCGCCCGCGCGAGCCCGCGTGAGCCCGTCAGCGACAGGCAGGTCGAGCAGCACGCTCAGATCGGGCCGCAGTCCGCCCGTCGCGATCTCGTTCAGCTTCTCGATCAGGTGCCGGTCTACGCCGCGGCCATAGCCCTGATACGCGCGCGTCGAATCGGCGAAGCGGTCGCAGACGACCACATCGCCGCGCTCCAGCGCGGGCGCGATGACCTCCGCGACGAGCTCCGCCCGGGCGGCGCAGAAGAGGATCGCCTCGGAGAGCGGTCTGAGCGGTGGCATAGCATCGCCGGAGAGGCCGAGGATGATGTCGCGTAGCCGTTCCCCCAACGGCGTGCCGCCGGGCTCGCGGGTCAGCGCCACGCCGCACCCACGATCTCGCAGGCGCTGTGCCAGCGCCTCTGCCTGTACGGACTTGCCCGCCCCCTCGCCGCCCTCCAACGCGATGAAGAGGCCGGTATGCTCTGCTGAGGGGCGCGACAAGCTAGTCCTCGAACTGCGGGCTGTCGCCGCCGCGAAAGACACGCACGCGCCGCTGCGGCTCGCGTCCGGTGCTCCGCGAGGAGACGCTGTACTGTTGCGCGAGCTGATGCTGGAGCCGCCGGATGTAGGCGTTCTGCGGCGCCAGCTCAACGAGCCGCCCGCCGTTCGCGACCTGCAGCGCCGCGTCCTCCGCCTCATCGAGAGCTCGGTCGAGGGGATCCATACTGCCGGAGGTTTGCATCGAGAGGAGACACTGTTCCATCTGCATGACGGTGTTGGCTCGGAGGACGTAGATGGGTACCCCGCGCGCCTCGGCCTCCCGCAGGGCGGGCAACTTTCGGCGGTAGTAGTTGCGCAGGGTCATCACCACATCCGCATCGGTCAGGTGTTCGGCCAGCGCGACAGCAGCGCCGGTCTGGCGCACGGCCTGCTCCAACCGGCGCCGGGAGACGCCGAAGGGGTAGATGCGGCGCGGCGGAGCTTCCGGCTCCGGGCCCAGGCGCTGCAACGCGCGCTCCTCCTGTGCCAGATCGCCGCTCGTGACGACGCGCATGTCGCCGTTCTCGTCCAGCTCCCGAACCTCCGGCGGCTCCTCAAAGCCACGCAGCATCGCGTCGACGGTGCTCGCCACGTCCTTGTGGATCGCGACGCGAACCCAGCTCTGGATCTCCACCAGCACATCGAACGTCGGCGGCGCCTCCCGCTCGAGCACCGTCTTCTGCGTGCGCCGCCGGCGCGCCTCCTCATCGGACAGAGTCACGGATTCGATGCCACCGATCAGGTCAGAGAGCGTCGGGTTCGCCATCAGGTTGCGCAGCTCGTTTCCGTGTGCGGTCGCGACGAGCTGCACACCGCGCTCCGCGATGGTGCGGGCGGCGGCTGCGTCCAGCTCCGTGCCGATCTCGTCGATCACGATGACCTCGGGCATGTGATTCTCCACCGCCTCGATCATCACGGAGTGCTGGAGTGCTGGGGTGGGCACCTGCATGCGCCGCGCCCTCCCGATCGCCGGGTGAGGAATGTCGCCGTCACCCGCGATCTCGTTCGAGGTGTCAACGATGATGACACGTTTGCTCAAGTCGTCGGCCAGCACACGGGCCACCTCACGCAGCATCGTCGTCTTGCCCACTCCAGGCCGGCCGAGCAACAAGATGCTCTTGCCCGTCTTCACAAGATCTTCGATGACGCGGATCGTGCCGTACACCGCCCGCCCGACGCGGCACGTCAGTCCGACGATGCGGCCGGAGCGGTTGCGGATGCAGGAGATCCGGTGCAGGGTACGCTCGATGCCGGCGCGATTGTCCTCGCCGAACTCACCGATCCGCTGGATGACATACTCGATATCCTCGTCCGTGACCTCGACCTCGTTCAGCGCCACCTCCTGACCCGGGAAGCGCGCCTCCGGCGGACGGCCCAGGTCCATCACCACCTCCAGCAGATCGTGCTTGTCCTCCCGCGCACTGAGCGGGCCCAAGATGTGCTCGGGCAGAGCACCGAGAATCGCGTCCAGATCGTCTGTGATGAGCTTTTCGTAAGCCACGCGCGCACCCTAGGCCGGAAAGTTCTGTATCTGCACGGTCATCTCCCGGCGAGGCAGGCGCAGCGTCTTCGTGGTGCGACGAGCGAGCACGAGGAACCGCGCCTGTTCGGCAAAGCCGCGCCGCTGGAGGCGCTCGGCCAGGCCCGGCGCAAATTCCGGCACAACGGTCAAGAGCGACGATTGCTCGCTCAGCCGGCGCAGCGCGGCGTCGATCAGCGTGTCCAGCAGCTCCGGCATGGTTGGGTCAGCCATTAGGTCGAACCGGCCCAGTTCGCCCACGGCCGCCGTACGGAGCCACCCGGCGACGCGACCCTCCTGTTCCAGCACGCGCTGGCTCGCGCCCCGCGGCGGCGATAGCCGTTGGCGCGCGGCCTGCCATTCGCGGAAGGTCGCCGCCTCCTGACGGCGAACGCGCTCCGGAGCCCATACGTTGTAGAGGCGAAACGTGGCGTGCGCATCGGCGCGCCGCCAGCGGCGCATTCGCCCGCGGAGACGATCGTCTGATCCTTCCTGCTTCTCCTCATCGTTCCTCCGGTCCTGCGCCGCCATGAGCGTCTCCACGAGGAACGGTGTGAAGCCGCAGCGTGCTGCCGTCTTGGCGATGGCGCTGTCGGAGGCGACCCTGAGGAAGACCTTCTCCGCGCCGGCATCCCCAGCATCGGCCGCTACCTGGTCGAGAAGGCTCATCAGGACACCGGAGTCGTCATCGGCCGCATGAATGAGACAGTCCAGCTCCCAGGCGGCCTTGGAGCCACGGCGGCGTGCGGACGCCAGGCCCCGCAGCGTGGCGCCTTTCACGCTGATCCAGGTATGGCGGCCCGTTGCAAACGAGAACCACTGGTCCAGCGCCGCCTCAAGCAGATGTGGGGGGCTCGCCGCACCCGTGCGGTCAAGCGTGACGGCCTCGTTCGGGTAGACGCGCCCGTCGAACGCGGCCAGCGCGACCAGATCCGTGGGGCGGACTGAGTGAACGTTCGTCATCGTCGGCAGGAAGCGCCGTTCCTCCCAGCGTTAGCGCGGAGCGGCCGCCGGTTCGGCGTGCGCCACCGCATATTGACCGTCCTTCACGATGTCTAGAAAGTACTGATGGAATCTGGTATCGCGGGTGAGCTCGGGATGGAACGCCGTCGCGAGGCGATTGCCTTGTCGCGCCGCGACCACCTCGCCGCTGGCCAGCGTCGCGAGCGGTTCCGCCGCCTCGCCCACTTCTGCGATCAGCGGCGCGCGAATGAAGACCGCCGGGAACGGCTCACCTCCCAGCACCGGTATCTCAAGCGACGCCTCAAAGCTATCGACCTGCCGGCCGAATGCGTTTCGCTCGACGCTGATGGCCATCAGTTCTAGCCCACTACCGTCCAGCTCTGATGCCCGCTCCGCGAGGAGGATAGCGCCGGCGCAGGTGCCCCAAATTGCCAAGCCGCCTTGAACGCGAGCGCGGATCGGCTCGTGGAGGCCCCAGCGACGCAGCAGGCGGCTCATCGTCGTGCTCTCGCCGCCGGGGACGATCAAGCCGTCGAGGCCATCGAGCTGGTCTGGCAGGCGGACCTCGACGGCGCGAACGCCCAGCCGCCGGAGCACCGCGATGTGTTCGGCGAAGCCGCCCTGCAGCGCGAGGACGCCGATGATGGTCATACTCCGGCTACCAGCCGCGTCCGGCCAGCAGCTGCTCCTTCGGAATGTCCGATATCTCCAGTCCCGGCATCGCCTCGCCGAGGCCACGGGAGACCTCCGCTATGATCTTGGGGTCCTCATAGTGCGTCACAGCCTGCACGATCGCGTTCGCCATCTTCGCCGGCTCCTCCGACTTGAAGATCCCCGAGCCGACGAAGACGCCATCAGCGCCGAGCTGCATCATGAGCGCAGCATCCGCCGGCGAGGCGACACCGCCCGCCGCGAAGTTCACCACTGGCAGCCGGCCCAGCTCTTTCGTCTCGCGCACGAGGTCGATTGGAGCGGCGAGCTCCTTCGCCTCCGCCATCAACTCATCGTCCGGCACGTTCTGGAGCCGCCGGATGCCGTCCCACACCGCGCGCATGTGGCGCACCGCT
Source organism: Chloroflexota bacterium (assembly GCA_022563135.1). Next base: position 9,999 of record JADFNZ010000016.1, read on the forward strand.
TCCACGATATTGCCCGTGCCCGCCTCGCCCTTGGTGCGCATCATGGCGGCGCCTTCTCCGATGCGGCGAAGCGCCTCACCCAGCTCGCGGCAGCCACAGACGAACGGCGCCTTGAAGTCGTGCTTGTTCACGTGATGACGCTCGTCGGCGGGCGTTAACACCTCCGACTCGTCGATGTAGTCCACACCGAGCGCTTGGAGTAGCTGCGCCTCCACGAAGTGGCCGATGCGGCACTTCGCCATGACCGGGATCGTCACCATCTCCATGATCCGAACGATCACCTCCGGATCGGCCATGCGGGCCACGCCGCCGGCAGCGCGGATATCGGCTGGGACGCGCTCGAGCGCCATCACGGCGCAGGCGCCCGCCTCCTCGGCGATCTTCGCCTGATCTGCGTTCACGACATCCATGATCACGCCGCCCTTGAGCATCTGGGCGAGGCCGCTCTTGACCTTCCAGGTACCCGTCCCCTCCGTGGGAGATATGCCGTTACCGTCTTGCACTGCCATACGAACTCCCCTCCCAGATACCGACGCTGCGCGGAGAGCGAGCGCCTGAGTCTATTCTAGCTCCGCCTCCTCACCCCCACAAGAAGCGCGTGCGGATGGCGCCTTGCTCGTTCGAAACGGGCCTGCCTATAATGCTCAAGCCCGCCAGCGGCTAAGGCTCGGATTCGAGGTTCATTGGCACGTGCCCGCTCCCACCTCTACAGAGTACCTGCGCGCTATCATGGTTCCCGTGGACGGCTCTCACGCCAGCATGCAGGCGGTCAGCCTGGCGTGCGACATAGCGCGCAAGAATAAAGGGAAGGTCTTCGTCGTCCACATCATCGAGGTGCGACGCGCGTTGCCACTGGATGCCGAGGTGAAGCCCGAGGCGGCTGAAGGTGAGAAGGTGCTCGCAGAGGCAGAGAAGGTCGCCCGCCAGCAAGACTTCGAGGTGGAAGGCGAGATTCTCCAGGCTCGGGAAGCGGGCCACGCTATCGTCGACGAAGCGATTGACCGCAACGTGGATCTGATCATCCTCGGGATGGACTACCAGCGGCCGTTCGGGGAGTTCGAGCTTGGCCAGGTACCGCAGTACGTGATGAAGAGCGCGCCCTGCGAGGTGTGGATCTGCCGCCACCCAATCGAGGAGTAGGATGAAGGTTATCATTATGGGCTGTGGCCGCGTCGGCTCCGAGCTCGCGACGGTGCTAGACCGGGAGGGTCACCAGGTGACCATCCTCGACATCAACGCCTACCAGTTCACGCGCTTCCTTCCAGATTCGTTCACCGGCCGCAAGATCACCGGCAATGGCATCGATCAGGACACGTTGCGCAAAGCCGGGATCGAAGAGGCGGACGCGTTCGTCGCCCTCACGGCCGGCGATAACCGGAACGCGATGGCGAGTCAGATCGCGAAGCACATCTTTAACGTGCAGCGTGTGGTCTGCCGCATCTACGACCCGATTCGCGAGCAGATGTACCGGAAGCTCGGCCTGCGCACGATCGCGCCGACGAGGGTGGGCGCGCGGCTCGTCAAGGAGGCGCTGGAGGCGGAGGAGACGGAAGCCGCAATCAGCGCAACCGCGGACGCCTCAGGCGAGAACGCATCGTAAGGAGCGGAGATGTACATCATCATCGTGGGAGGCGGTAAGGTGGGCTACTACCTCGCGAAGGAACTCGTCGAGGCCGACCACGAGGTGCTGATATTAGAGCAAAACCCGAGCAAGTGCGCGGAAATCTCCGAGACGCTCGGCGAGATCGTCATGCGCGGTGATGGCTGCGAAGCGGCCATTCAGGAGAAGGTGGGTACGGGACGGGCGGCCCTGTTCCTGGCCGTCACCGGCGACGACGCGGACAACCTCGTTGCCTGTCAGGTCGCCCAACACATGTTCAAGGTTCCCCGCACGGTTGCTCGCATTAACAACCCGAAGAACGAGCTCATCTTCCGCAAGCTCGGTATCGATCACACCGTTAGCGCCACGTCTGCGATTATGGCGCACATCGAACAGGAGCTGCCTAGCCACCCGTTGATCCCTCTCCTCCATCTCAGACATGGCTTCGAGATCGTCGAGGTGAAGGTGCCGGACACCGCCGCCGTCGTGGGAACGGCCATCAAGGACGTGCAGCTCCCCAACCAATCGCTCATCTGGGGTATCGTCGATGCGGACGGCAGCCCGAAGGAGACGACCGCGGAGACCGTCCTGCACGCGGGCGACGAGGTCGTCGCGGTCACTCTTCAGGAGAGCGAAGAGGCGCTGCGGAGCGCCCTCACGTCATCGCTGCCGCAACGGAGTTTCTAACCCCGCCATGGCACGCATCGCCTACCTGGGACCCCAGGGTACGTTTACCGAGGAGGCCGCCCTCAAGTACTCCCCCGCTGCCGACCCCGTCCCCCTGACAAGCGAGGCTGCTGTCGCCACGGCGGTGGAGTCCGGCGAGGCGTCGGAAGGCATCCTGCCTATCGAGAACAGCCTCCAGGGTTCGGTGACGAGCACGATCGATGCGCTCATCCACGACACGCAGCTCGCCATCCGTGGTGAGCTGATCCTGCCGATCGAGCTCTGCCTGATCGTGCGGCCAGGCACGAAGATAGAGGATATCACCGCCATCTACTCCAAAGAGCGCGTCGAGCCCGCAGATGTGGAGGACGCGCTCTCGATAATGGAAGACCTCGGGTCCAGGATCTACTGTGAAAAGCTGGCTTCCGATCACTGGCGAAAAGCGCTCAACGTGTTACAGTCAATCCCGCTCGCAAGCGGCGCCGGAGCCGACCTTAAAAACCTCGGAGAGTACCTGCTCGTGCGCGAGAGCTAGAGGCGCCCGTTTATCGGGAAAGATTACTGGCATGACTTGGGCGCCGTGTCCGCCGATGTGAACTGAAACCGGCGCCTTGATCAGACATTCGCCAGCGCGGCGGACACACAGGAGACGAGCGATGGGTAGGCCCATTAGCCTGGGCGTGAAAGTCGGCTGGTACATCTTCAAGAACCGCGTCCTCAAGCGGAAAAAATTCTTCCCGCTCGTGACGATGCTGGAGCCGCTTGAGGCGTGCAACCTTGCCTGCGAGGGCTGTGGCCGCATCAGGGAATATGAATCGGTCCTGAACCGCCGGATGACCGTTGAGGACGCGCTGCACGCTGTGGAAGAGTCGGGAGCGCCGATCGTCTCCATCGCGGGCGGAGAGCCGACCATCCATCCGCAGATCGCCGAGATCGTCAACAAGATCATCGAAAAGGGCAAGTTCGTTTACCTGTGCACGAACGCCCTGACCATGCCCAAAGTGATGAAGGAGATCCCGCCGTCGAAGTATTTCGCGTGGGTGATCCATCTGGACGGCACTGATGAGCGCCACGATGCGGCAGTGTCCCGCAAAGGCGTATACAAGATCGCCATGCGGAACGCGAAAGCCGCCATAGCGGCCGGCTACAGGGTGACCGGCAACACTACCCTCTTCCAAGGCAGCGACAAGGAAGATCTCCACAAACTCTGGAAGGAGTGCGCCGAAGCCGGGTTCGAGGGAAATATGATCTCGCCCGCGTTCGACTATGAGGTCGTTCCGAATCAGGAGCTATTCCTGAAGAAGAGAGACGCAATCCGGCTCTTCAAGGACATTCTCACACCGGACCCCGAGATGGGCATCAAGTTCTACAACAACCCGCTGTTCCTTCAGTTTCTCAAGGGCGAGCGGGAGTATGAGACTTGCACCGCATATTCCAATCCCACCTACACCGTCATGGGCTGGCGCAACCCCTGCTACCCACTGGCGGACAGCCACACGCAGAACTTCGGCGATCTGATGGAAGAGTCGCTGTGGGATAAGTACGGCAACGCTGAGAAAGACTCGCGTTGCGCAAACTGCATGCTGCATTGCGGGTTTGAGTCCGCCACCATATTCGGCGCTCTCAGCAGCCCCAAAGACGCAGTGGCACTCGTGATTTCCGGCGCGATCACCAAGAGCGGGATTACGGCCGCCTGAGCGGCCCCCGCCACTGAGGACGAATTGGTGCGTCGGCCATGATGCGCCAACTAAGGGGTTTGCAGATTGCTGGCAATTGTCGCAGCCGTACGCGAAGAGATGGCCCCGCTTCTGCGTGCCGGCGAGTTCAGCGAAGAGCAGGGGCCCGGAGAGGCTCTCCTCTACCGAGGCGAGATACTTCCCGGGAATCCCGCCCTGATACTGATCTCTGGCATCGGCCAGTCAAGGGCGGAAGAGACAACTGGCTGGCTTGTCCGCAACCATCGCCCGGACCTCGTGATCGGAGTCGGCTTTGCCGGGGCAACCCATGACGCACTGGATGCCGGCACGGTCGTCATCGCCACGAGTGTTTCTCTGATCGAGGGCACTCCGCTGGACTGGTCCCTGGGCGCCGACGTGCAGACGTTCGAGTCCGATCCGGCATTCGCGGCAGTAGCCAGGATGGCTGTGGAGATTGCAGGCATCGATTTCGTGCAGGGCCCCTCGATCACCGTTCCCATCATCGCAAGGTCCCCGGGGATGAAAAAGTGGTTGGGCGCCAGGTTCGGCGTCTACTCCGTCGATCTCGAAAGCTACTGGGTGGCGCGGGCAACCATTGCCGCCGGAATGCCGTTTCTGGGCGTGAGAGTCATCGTCGACTCGACGGACATGACGCTCCCCGGCCTCGTCACAGAGATGCCGGGCGCGCCTACCGGCGGCCGGACGGCCAGGGCCATCAGATACGCGGCACGGGATCCCAGGCGAATAGTGGAGTTGACCCGCCTGGGACGCGCCTCGAGCCGGGCGGCCCGGCAGCTCGGACTTTTCCTCACGGCGTTCGCGAAAGAAAACTCGTCCCCCGGCGAACTCGCGAGTGAAAATACCCGTGAAATTACAGGGGAACTCAAAGGCACTGCGGCATGAATTTCCTGGTCACCGGCGCCTCAGGATTCGTCGGCAGCGCGGTCGCGAGGCACCTTCTCGCGAATGGACACAGCGTTCGGGCGCTGATCCGCCAGAGCCACGACCCCTCCCGATTTGCCGCCGCCGGCCTGGAGCCTGCCACCGGCGATCTGCTGGACAGAGCGTCGCTCGAGCGCGCCGTCGCGGGCATGGACGGAGTGTTCCACGCCGCGGCTATCTACAAGTTCTGGACCAGGCGCAAAAGCGATATCTTCGACGCGAACGTCGGCGGCACAAGGTCGCTCATCGAGGCCGCAAAGGCGGCCGGGGTTCCCAGGTTCGTATTCACCAGCTCGATTGGCGTTTACCCCTCGCGCGGCCCCGGCACGGTCGTTACGGAGACAGACCACGCGACCGTCGACGACCTTCCGGATGACTACCACCGCTCCAAGCTGCTCTCGGAAGAATTGGCGCTATCTTCCAGCGATACTCGCATGGAGATCGTCGTCGTGAACCCGACAACGCCGATCGGCGAGGAAGATGTGAAGCCGACTCCGACGGGCCGGATAGTTCTGGAGTATCTCCGCCACCGATTTCCCGGCTATCTCGATCTGGAGATCAATTTTGTAGACGTGAGGGACGCCGCGGCAGGCCACCTTGCCGCATTCGAGCGCGGGCGCGCCGGGGAGAGATACATTCTCGGCGGCACGAACACCACCATTCGCGGGGCCTACGGCATGCTCAACGCGGCGACCGGCCTGAAAAGGCACCCGATCCGAGTCCCATATCCTATTGCCGCCCTGGCCGGAGCGGTTGATACTTTCGCCGAAGGTACAATCCTTCGTCGGGAGCCGCGCATTCCGTATGCGGGAGTGAAAGCGGCCCGGCATCCGTTGCACGCAGACTCGTCGAAGGCAATCGAAGAACTCGGATTTGCCCCTGGCCCCGTGCAGGACGCCTTTGGCCGCGCGGCGCGCTGGTTCGCGTCAAACGGTTATGTCAGAGTTCAGGGCATCAGCGATGATCCGGTCCCGGAGGCCTCCAGATGACGTCGATCCTTGATTCGCCGGGATCCGTAATCCCGCCCGTCAGGGTAGGTATGCCGCGTCCGGCCCCGGCGATGGCGGAGAACGGCGCCCGGCAGGAATCGGGCCTCGACGCCGCGATATCACGGACTCAGGAGTTCCTGTTCGACCACCAGGCAGACGAAGGCTACTGGTGGGGCGAACTCGAATCTAATCCCACGATGGAAGCCGAGTATGTTTTCCTGACCCATTTCCTGGGGATGCGATCTGAAGAACGCCTTCGGAAGATAAAAAACTTCATCCTCCGGAGGCAGGGCGATGATGGTGGCTGGAACCTCTACTACGGCGCCGCCAGCGATCTGAGCACGTCATGCGAGTGCTATCTGGCACTCAAGCTCGCAGGCGTTTCGGCGGATTCGGATGAGATGCAGCGCGCCCGCCGGCTCATTCTTTCCCGGGGCGGTGTCGAGAAGTGCCGGGTATTCACGAAGATCTGGTTCGCCCTGCTCGGAGAGTGGGATTGGGGCGGCGTGCCGTTCCTCCCGCCCGAAATAATGCTGCTTCCCAACCGTATCCCATTCAACATTTACCAGTTCGCCATGTGGTCGCGCGCCACCATCGTCCCGATGTCGGTCCTTCTCTCAAGCAAGCCCATACATCCCGTTCCGGAGTCGGCCGCAATAGACGAGTTGTTCGTCAACGGACGTGAAAACGCCGATTACTCCATGCCGGCGCCTGAGGGACTGGGCATAGAGCGGTTGATGTTCGCTGCAGACCGGCTTCTGCGGCTATCCAACCTCCTGCCGTGGAATCCAGCCCGGGCGCGGGCCCTCCGAGTGGCGGAGAAGTGGATCGTGGATCACCAGGAGATCGACGGAAGCTGGGGGGGAATACAGCCTCCCTGGGCCTACTCGATGATGGCGCTCCATGAACTTGGCTATGCCAATGACCACGAGGTGATCCGCAAAGGCATGGAAGGGTTCGATCTGTATGCGATCGAGGATGAAGATACGTGGCGGCTGCAGCCGTCTATGTCGCCCCTCTGGGACACCTGCCTGTCGATCACTGCTCTGATCGACTCCGGAGTGGAGCCGGATGATCCGTGCCTGGTGAAGGCGTCCGACTATCTCATAGAGCGCCAGATTGCATCTCCGGGAGACTGGCAGAAAAAGGCGGGAAACGTCGAGCCGGGGGGATGGGCGTTCGAATTTCACAACGAGACGTACCCGGACACCGACGATGCAGCCGAGGTTCTTCTCGCCGTCGGCACCGCGGCCGCCTCGGACATGAAGCGGCGGACTGAGGCCATCGAAAAGGGCGTGAACTGGATCATGGCGATGCAGAGCCGCAATGGCGGCTGGGGCGCCTATGACAAGGACAACACCAGCACACTCGTCACCAAGATGCCGTTCTTCGATTTCGGTGAAACGATCGACCCGCCGAGCGTGGATGTGACGGCCCACATCCTGGAAATGCTCGCCAAACTCGGTTTCCCGATTGACACGGACCAGGTCAACAGGGCCATCGACTATATGTGGTCGGAGCAGGAGGATGACGGAGCCTGGTTCGGCAGGTGGGGAGTCAACTACGTCTACGGGACGGCCTCAGTGCTCCCCGCGCTTGAAGCGCTGGAGTTTCCGATGGATGACCCGCGCATCGTCAAAGCCGCCACCTGGCTCGAGGCGCAGCAAAATAGCGATGGTGGCTGGGGAGAATCGTGTGCATCCTATGCAAATCCCGCATGGCGAGGCAGGGGTGTCAGCACCCCGTCTCAGACGGCGTGGGGGCTGCTAGGCCTAATATCTGCGGGTCGCGCAGATGACGAGCCAGCCCGGAAGGGGGTGGAATATCTGATCAGAACACAATTGGGAGATGGCTCCTGGGATGAGGACGAATATACGGGCACCGGGTTCCCCGGATACGGCACTGGTGACCGGAAATTCACGTCGCTTGAGGCGAATGAGCGAGACCTGATCTCTGAACACCTCCCGGCCGGATTCATGATTAAGTATCATATGTATAGAATTTACTGGCCCCTGATGGCTCTTGGACGGTACAGGGAACGTCTCTCAAGATCGGCATGAAGAATGGTTCTGTCCGAGTTGAGGGAGACTACTTTCAGACACAAGAATCCTGTTGCAAACAGGTTTTTCTTGTGCTAGCGTACCGCCGGGATTTGACGCCTTTTTTCAAGGCCATACGGGTCTGCGAAGAGGACAGAATTTGAGGACATTCTCTGAGACGGTATCGGTTGAGACAGACCGGGCACCGGCGTTCGTTGATATCACAGAGAAAATAACCGACGTGGTCGCTCGTTCCGAGATCGAGAACGGCTTCGTCGTCATATTCAGCAAGCACACCACCGCGGCGATCAAAATCAATGAGGCCGAGCCCCTGCTGCTTAAGGATATGGAATGTTTCCTTGAGCGGCTGGCGCCGAAAGAGTCCTACTATGGCCACAACGATTTTGCGATTCGCACCGTGCACATGCACGAAGATGAGTGCCCGAACGGGCACGCGCACTGCCAGCACCTGATGCTCTCAACGAGCGAGCAAGTGCCGCTCATCGATGGCGAAATGACCTTTGGCGAGTGGCAGCGCATTTTTCTGGTCGAGTTGGACGTCGACATGGTTGAACTTCCGAAGAAGCGAGACGTCGTCGTCCAGGTGGTCGGGGCCTGACCCCGCACCATTAGCTCGGGCCGCGCCGGAATCGGCGAGGCGTGCAGACCAGACCCCAGAACCTAAACCGAGGAGCCAGTGACTGCCA
>JADFNZ010000111.1 GCA_022563135.1 Chloroflexota bacterium
GCGTTTCGGGAGGTGATCGAGGACGGGATCAGCGGCCTGCTCGTGCCTCCGGCCGATGCCGGCGCCCTTGCACAGGCGATCGAGCGGCTGCTCGACGACGCGCGGCTGCGCGCCCGTCTAGGCGAGGCGGCCCGCCGGCGGATCGTCGAGCACTTTACGTGGCGGGAGACGGCCGCGCAGACGCTTGCGCTCTACCAGGAGGTGCTCGCAGGGCGGCGGCGAAGCTAGTCGTCGGCGGGCGGTTCGATCGGCGTCCCGATGAGTGCGCGGCCGATCCAGAAGGCGATATAGAGCGCTCCGAGGAAGCCGCCGGTGACCGGCAGCGCAAGCGCCCAGTAGCTGCGGCGCATCACGCCGGTGAGGAAGGTGAACGCGGTGAGGATGCTGATGCCGCAGATCATCAGCCCGTACATGTGCGAGCGTTCAGCCATCTGATACTGGTCGTCCATGAGCAGGCTCTCTCTGCGGGCAGGGTGGCCGATGGCTAGTGTTACAGTCCTGCCCGCCAGTGTCAAACGCAGGATGGCGCCTGGCGTGCGCTAGCTTCCGCGGTCCTGCACGAGGGCGGTCACGTCGTAGTTTCCCAGCCGCTCGCGTCCGCCCAGCTCGGGCAGTTCCACGACGAACGCCAGCCCTTTCACGTACGCGCCAAGCAGCTCTACCAGCTTCGTCGTCGAGACGGCGGTCCCGCCCGTCGCCAGCAGGTCGTCGACGATCACCACCTGCTGATCGCGCTCGAGGGCGTCGGTGTGTATGTCGAGCTGGCTCTCGCCGTACTCCAGCGAGAACTCCACGCTCATCCGCTCCGCCGGCAGCTTGCCCGCCTTGCGCACCGGCACGAACGGCACGCCCAGGTTGTAGGAGACCGGCGCGCCGAACAGAAAGCCGCGCGACTCGATACCGACGATGGCGTCCGGCTCCAGCGCACCGATGCTGCGTGTCAGCTCGTCGATCACGTAGCGGAAGGCGTCCGGGTCGTGGAGGAGCGGCGTGATGTCACGAAAGAGGACGCCCGGCTTTGGGAAGTCCGGCACCTCGCGGATGTATGCCTTCAGATCGATGGGCGGCCTTGCGGTGGTCATGCGAAGGACAGTATATCACGGCGGGTGGAGAGAGTAGACGAGGCGAGGACGGTATGTGACACCGCCGACTGAAGTCGGCGGCATGTTAGACGATCTGGGGGCGGCCAGCCGCAGACGGAGACCTACGTGCGCGCGGGGCTGCAAACGAGGACGGCTACGGCGCTACGAGGAACTGCTGCATCGCCTCCACGAACGCGGGCGTTCGTTAGCGGACGAGCGCCTCGATCCAGCCCCGGTGCTCGTCGTAGTGTTCATACGTGTTCCCGGCGATCCAGCCCACGATCGGCGCTCCGCTGTCCTCGCCGGCCTCATCCCGCTGGTAGTGCGAGTAGGTCTTGAGCAGGTCGGCGTCGTTCAGGCCACCAAGCGCGGCGAGCAGCTCACGCTGCGCCTCACCGAAGGCGGCGCGCACCGCTCCGAACGACCGGCCCTGGTTCTGCTGATAGATGATCGCGTTCAAGCCGTCCTCATCGGTGATCAGATAGGCTTTCTCATCGAGCTGCATGGCGGCGTAGCGCGGCCGGTGTTGCAGCAGGGCGGCAATGCCTACCTCCCACGCGGCCAGATGCGCCAGGTGGTCTTTGACGGACCAGCCGCCGTCGGGGCCTGACGCAACCAGCTGAGCCTCGTCGAGCCCACCGATCACGTCGTCGAGGGACGCCCGCGCCCGCTCGATGCGGCCCAGGAGGTCGGCCTTGTCGCGCGGCTGCGCTTCTCGTTCGAATTCCATCGTTCGTTCTCAACCTCTCCTCGGCCCGGCCATCGCCTCCAGCTTCAAGACTGTGTTCCAGTTGCGGCCTGTGCTACGAGTGCCAAGCGTGTCCTCAATGAGCTTGTTGCTCAATCGCGAGCGAGCGATGCCTGCCGGGTAGACGATGTAGAGTTGTCTGCCATCGGCGCGAATGATCTCGGGTCCTTCGATAGCACGCTGCAACGCCTTCACGGCAGTCGCGTGTGGCGCATCTTTCAAGATCATCACGATGAGATGGCCGGGATCGCTCTTGGCTGCCTCCGGGAAGGGATTGTGATCGACAACCTTCCGCCACTCCTTGGGCGTACGGACGAAAAAGGCTGTGCAAAGGTCCAGAACCTTCTCGGCCTCGGCCTCCAGCAAACGCTCAAGGCTGACGGCCGTTCGCGTGTTGCCGCGGAAAACGAGATTACCGGTCTGGAGCAGCGACCGCACGTCTTCGAACCCCAGGTCTTCCAAGAAGAGGCGCAGGTCAGACATTGCGACCTTCTTGTGGCCACCAACGTTGATGCCGCGAAGGAGGGCGATGTAAGGTGTCATAGCTCGCACTGGTCTCCTCGCCGTCGAAAGCCTGTCGCAATGTTCACGCCATCACCCATCTTCACACGTCACCGGCCTCGTACGCATTTGGAGCTCGGGTGCCGAGTGGCTTCTCGGTCACCGTGGCCTGCGGAACCGTCATCTCTTTGAGCGCGTAAGCGGTCGAATGGTCCTACCGTTCTCTGAGTCTTGGATCAGCGTCGCGAGCCGCTTTAACTTCGTTTCTTCCTTCTTCGCGCTCATGATCCACCAGATCGCAGCCTTCCGGTACCAGGCGGGTTGGTCCTGGAAGAATTTCCACGCTCGCCTGTCGGCACGCAGCTGTCGCTGATAAGCAGGATCAAGCTTAACGTCCCGGTCCTGTTCATAGGAATACCGGCGGGGCGCGCTTTTCGCGCCCTCTTCGAAAGCTCTCAGTCCGGCCGGGTGCATCAATCCTAGACGGCTAAGCTCTTGGGCCCGCGTGACATTCTTCGCGCTCCATGCACTCCCTGGCCGTCTGGGTGTGAAGCGAATGGCATAGCTTGCGCCGTCGATGCTCTTGCGAACGCCATCAATCCATCCGAAGCAGAGCGCCGCGTCTACTGCCTCAGGCCATGTGATACTCGACCTGCCGGAGCCCATTTTGTAGAAACCAACCCAAAGCTCGTCGGCTTCGCTGTGATGCTTCTCAAGCCATGCAGGCAACTTTGACGTTGTCGCGAAGAAGGTAGGTTGCATAGATCCTCAGCAGTATACGGCGCCAAAGTCGACGGCTACGAACAGCACACGCCCGGTCAGCCAGCGCGATTATGGCAGGGTGTAGCCGCCTGCTACTCCTTGCGCCGCCAGGCTGTGCCTTGTGCCGTGTCCTCCAGCGTGATGCCTAGCTCGGTCAGGCCGGCGCGGACGCGATCGGCCAGCTCATACTGCTTCGCCTCACGCAGTTCGTTACGCAGGGCCGCCAGCAGGTCGATGAACGGCGCGGCGTCCGTGTCCGCGCCCGGCTCCGCGAGAGTGAGGCCAAGCACGCCGGAGAGCTCCAGCAGCGCCTCACGAGCGTCGGCGAACGGCCGTTCCTCGTCGCGGGCGCGGTTGATGTCGCGCGCGAGGTCGAAGAGGGAAGCGAGCGCCATGGAGGTGTTCAGATCGTCGTCCATCGCCTCGATGAACCGTTCGCGGAAGGGCGCGGGATCGATCGCTTCACCCTGCCCGTCGCCGCCATCGCCCGCCGCGGCCAGCCGCAGGCGCGCCGCGCCGCGCTTGGCGGCCATCAGCGCCTCGTGGGTGTAGGTGAGCGGCTTGCGGTAGTGCGAGGTGACGACGAAGACCCGCAGCGCGTCCGTGCCGTACTCCGCCAGCACGTCGCTGATCGGCACCAGGTTGCCGAGGTGGCGCGTCATCTTCTCCTCGCTCTCGACGAGGCGGAGGAGGCCGTTGTGCATCCAGAAGCGGACGAACGGCTTCGTGCCCGTGAACGCCTCGCTCTGGGCGATCTCGTTCTCGTGGTGGGGGAAGATCAGGTCCTGCCCTCCCCCATGGATGTCGATCTGCTCGCCGAGGTAGCGGAGCGACA
>JADFNZ010000017.1:0-2668 GCA_022563135.1 Chloroflexota bacterium
GGCGATCAGATCGTCCTCACTCCCTACCTCGAGATGGAAGAGGAGACGATCGCGCTCACCGCGTGGGCCCGCCTCGATAAGTTCTCCACGGATGAGTACACACTCTCCCGCGTCGACGACTTCATCGGCACCTTCGACCGCCGCTTCAACCCCGAGGGGTTCTAACGACGCCTACCCGGCGCTGAGCGCCCTCCTGCGTCCTGTAGCGAGCCGCCGGACGTACGGGTAGCCCCAGCGCTGGAGCGCCAGCGCCTTCATCGACGCCTACCTCTGTCGCTTCAATCTCGAGAACCAGTGCCAGCGCTAGACCGCAGGCCGCGCCTTGCCAGCAGCCGCTGGACTCCGGCGTAGCCCCAGCGCTGGAGCGCCAGCGCGATCAGCAGCCCGCCCATCGCGGCGAGCAGGCCGGCCATCGCGTCGAGGATGTAGTGGTTCGCCGTAAAGACGATCGCGGCGAGCTGCAGCACCGGCATCATCGCCCCCAGCGCGCGCAGCCACACGCTCCTCGTCGACCAGATCAGCACGCCGCCCACGATCACGGCCCAGCCGTAGTGCAGGCTGGGCACCGCCGCGAACGGGTTGACGAACGGCTGGGTCGACTGCGCCTGATAGCTCAGGTTGCTGAACTCGTCCAGCGTGTCCAGGAAGCCGAGGCCGAGCTCCGGCGGCAGCAGCCGCGGCGGCATCACCGGGTAGAGCCAGTAGACCACCAGCGCGATGGCGCCGGACGCCAGCACCGCGTCGCGCGCGATGGTGTATTCGTGCCGGTGGCCGAAGAAGTAGAGCCAGAGCCCGATCCCCACGATCAGCGGGAAGTCCAGCCAGAAGTAGACCGCGTTGAAGAGCTGCACCAGCGCGCCGCTGCCCAAGATCGCCGCGTTCAGCTCCGGCTCCCAGAAGAAGCCCAGCGACCGCTCCAGATCGATGATGTCGATCGCGTTGCGCAGCGCCTCGTCCTCGCGGTCGACCACGCCGCCGCGCACGAGAAAGTAGAGCAGGAAGGCAAGCGCCACCAGCCCGATCTCGAACACGTCGCGGTACGCGCGACGCCGGCTCACAGCGTCGATCAGCCTTCGTGACGTAGCCGCTACCTCGATCGCCAACGCATCCCTCCCGTTCGAGTAAATCACAGCCGCCGTGCGCGCAGCAACGCCGTTTCATTGCGCCTCTTCCGACCGCGCCGTATCATGCGCTTACCTACAATGAGCAACGAGCGAAGGCAGATCGCCACCGGCACGCCGTGGGAGCCGATCGTCGGCTACTCGCGCGCCGTCGTCGTCGGGCCGTACGTCCACGTCTCGGGCACGACGGCGACCGACGCGAACGGAGAGCTCGTCGGCCGGGGTGACCCGTACGCGCAGGCCGTCCAGACGTTGAAGAACATCGCGGCGGTCCTGGAGGCTGCCGGCGCGCGTCTGGAGGACGTCGTCCGCACGCGGATGTACGTCACGAACATCGACGATTGGGAGAAGATCGGCCGCGCCCACGGCGAGTTCTTCGGCGAGATCCGCCCGGCGACAACCATGGTGGAGGTGAGCCGACTGATCGACCCAGAGATGCTCGTCGAGATCGAGGCGGACGCCTACGTCGGCGACTGAGCCGCTACCCGAAGGGAGCCGCCCAACAATGTTCAGCCGGTCGTGCTTCTCACCCCCATGGGACCAACAGCGCTGGGAGGAGCCATACACCATCTCTCTGCGAGTCGCACTCTCAACTCCGTGGGACAGGCTTCAGCCTGTCGCTGTCGGGCTAAAGCCCGACCCGCGGTGTTGGAGCCGCCCAGTCGAAAGGAGCCATGATGGAGATCCGCGTTGAGCAGGGCGACATCGCCCAGCAGAAGGCCGACGCAATCGTCGTCAACCTCTTCGAAGGCGTGACGATCCCCGGCGGCGGCACCGGCGCTGTCGACGGCGCGCTGGACGGCGCGATTACGCGCGTCATCGCGGACGGAGGCTGCCGCGGCAAGGAGAGCGAGTTCACCCTGATCCACACGCTCGGCAAGCTGCCAGCGCCGCGCGTCGTAGTCGCCGGCCTCGGCAAGTCCGACAAGTTCACGCTCGACAAGGTGCGCTCGATCTCCGCCGGGGCCGCCCGCTCGCTGCGACGCGCCCGCTGCGAGACCGCCGCGACGATCACCCACGGCGCGGGTATCGCCGGGCTCGACCCGGAGGCGTGCGCCCAGGCGATCGCCGAGGGCACGATGATGGGCCTCTACACCTTCAACCGCCACAAGAAGCCCAAGGAGGACGACATCGAGCTGAAGGCGCTCACGCTCGTCGAGTTCGACGAGTCGCGTCTCGACGCGCTCCGTCGCGGTGTCGAGCGCGGCGTGGCGCTGGCGGAGGCGGCTAACTTCGCGCGCGACCTCGCCAACGAGCCGGGCAACATCCTCACGCCGGCTGAGTTCGCCGACCGCGCCCGCGCGATGGCTGAGGAGACCGGCCTGGAGTGCGAGGTCTATGAGCAAGCATGGATGGCCGAGCGGGGGATGGGCGCGCTGCTCGGCGTCGCGAAGGGGAGTGCGCAGCCGCCGAAGTTCATCATCCTGCGATACAAGGGCGGTGGCTCGACGCACCTGATCTTCGTCGGCAAGGGGATCACGTTCGATACGGGCGGCATCTCGATCAAGCCGGCGGCGGGCATGGAGGAGATGAAGGGCGACATGTCC
>JADFNZ010000017.1:2678-9899 GCA_022563135.1 Chloroflexota bacterium
GCAACGCCACCAAGCCCGGCGACGTGCTCCGCGCGATGAACGGCAAGACGATCGAGGTGATCAACACGGACGCCGAGGGCCGCCTCATCCTCGCCGACGGCCTCTCCTACGCCGTCGAGCTGAAGCCGGACGCGATCATCGACGTCGCCACGCTCACGGGCGCGATCAGCGTCGCGCTCGGCAACGTCGCCATGGGCGCGATGACGAACGACGACGCGCTCTACGCTCGCGTCCAGCGCGCGGCGCAGGCGGCCGACGAGAAGGTCTGGCAGCTCCCGATGTTCGACGAGTACAAGGAGCAGATCAAGAGCGAGGTGGCCGACATGAAGAACACCGGCGGCCGCGGCGCCGGCTCGATCACGGCGGCGTTCCTGCTCAAGGAGTTCGTCGGCGACACGCCCTGGGTGCACCTGGACATGGCCGGCGTGGACAACTACGACAAGGAGAAGGGCGTCATCGTCAAGGGCGCCAGCGGCATCCCGGCCCGCACCCTCGTCCACCTCGCCCTGGACCTAGCGCAGGAGGGGCTGGCGTAGATGGATTCGTCTACCACACTAGCGATCGACACTCATTTGCGAGGTGCCGCGTGCTAAGAGGTAGGCGGAGGAGGTGGCGACCGCGCACCATGACACCTTTACGCGCAACTTTTCCGCTACAGATGTTGCCGGCTGCCGGCCCTGCCGATGCTAGCTACTTGGACAACCAGTCGACGCTCTCGCGGGTAGGTGACCACCTGGTAGATCACCCACCAGGCCTCGTCGATGTACTTCGTGAAGATCGCTGGCAGCGCCTGATAGATCCTCTTCTTCGATTCTGGGTTGGCCGGTTCAAGGTAGGGGTTCTCGCAGATGTCGTCTACTATCAACTCGATGACCGTGTGTCTAACGCTCTGTCGCTGCCGGTCCAGAAACGATTCCGCCGAAGGACCGAAGACGGGTGGTATCACCTGAGATTGTACTTACGCTTCAGCTCTCTAAGGGTCTTTGTGCCCCGCGCGCTCAGCGCCTCTTCGTACTCGGCTGCGTCTGCCCCACGCTCCGCTGGAGTGTCCTTTTTCATTCGAAGGACATCGTACTGCTGAGCCTCCTGGAAGGGTTTCGTCTTCTTTGACGCGGCCACTAACTGCGCCATGGTCATCCCCTTGTATTCGTTCAGTACCTGTTGGATAACGTACTCCTCCGCTGGGCTGAAGTCTGCGGTGATATCGCGGTCTAGTAGTGCGTAGCGATAATTAGGTCCGCCATACTGACTCTGCCCTTGGGTCATGTGAACCACACGATCGTTTACAAGTAAATGAGCCTCCGAAACGATGGCGTTACTTATCGCATTCGGCCCGTAATTATCCCACATGTAGCGAAGTCCGCTGATCGGCCGCCCGAAGTTTCGATAGTACGCGTAGTCGATTAGATAGGCCAGCTTGATCAGCTTGGTTCGATGGATGGGATTGCGGAATTCGCGCAAGATCCTAACGATCAGCGCTTGCGGCCGCGTCATCGTCTACCCCCATTAGCGCACTTGTCCCGCCGACAGGAAACGCTGGCCCTTCGGCGTTAGCAGTATAACAGAGTAGCAGGCACGCCTCGAAATACAGCATGGCACCGCACGGCGAGGAGCTTGCCAGCGCGCATCTCTAGCACCTCGCGTCCCGTGCTAAACTCCGTCTCACATGACGACCACTCTCCGCAAGCGCAGGCTGCCGTACAGCCGCGAGGCCGCGCGCAGGCACCTGCTGCGCGCCGACCCGGTCATGCGCGCGATCGTGCGCGGCGTGGGGCCGTACGAGCTCGCGCCGCGCGGCGACGTCTACCGATCGCTCATGCGAGCGCTCCTCTACCAGCAGCTCGCGGGCGCTGCCGCCTCGGCTATCGAGCGGCGCTACCTGGCGCTCTACGGCGGCCGCCAGCCGGAGCCGGACGAGCTGCTCGCGACCAGCCCGCAGCGGCTGCGTTCGGCGGGCATCTCGCGCCAGAAGGCAGGCTATCTGCACAGCCTGGCCCAACACTTCGCCGACGGCAAGCTGAACGACCGCCGCCTCCGCCGCGCATCGGACGACGAGGTGATCGAGCACGTCACCCAGATCAAGGGCGTGGGCCGCTGGACGGCGGATATGCTGCTCATGTTCTGCCTGGGCCGTCCGGACGTCCTGCCTGTCGGCGACCTGGGCATCCAGAGCGCAATGCAGAGCGCCTACCGCCTGCGTAAGCGACCGGACGCGAAGCGCATGGAGCAGATCGCGCGGCCGTGGCGGCCCTACCGCAGCGCCGCCTCCTGGTACCTCTGGCGCAGCTTCGAGATCATCACCCCTGAGCTCACACTCTAGCGAACACGTAGGTCGGGGTCTACACACCGCCGCGAGAGTCTGAAGACCCCCGCCTACGGAGCTCTAGCCGGTCGCTTAGCTACCGCCACCACGCCGTGTGTTACAGTCCTAGCGCGGAAGACCCCCGCGCACTCATATGGCCGATCCACAAGCCTCACAACCCTGGCGCAGGATGCTCATCGCTGTCGCCGTGTCGCAGTTCATCGCGCTCGGCGGGGGCAACCTCGTCTTCCCGTTCATGCCGTTCTACATCCAGGAGTTGGGCGTCACCGACCCGGGCCAGGTCGCGCTCTGGTCCGGCCTGCTGGGCACGGCGACGGGCGGGATGCTCTTCATCTTCTCGCCTATCTGGGGCGGCCTCGCCGACCGCTTCGGCCGCAAGCGGATGCTGCTGCGCGCTTACCTGGGCGCGATGGTGACGGTGGCGCTCCAGGGATTCGTTCAGAACGTCTGGCAGCTCGCCGCCTTGCGTGCGCTGCAGGGCGTCTTCGTCGGCACCATCCCCGCCGCTACCGCGCTGATCGCCGCCTGCACGCCGAAGGAGCGCGTCGCGTTCGCGCTGGGGGTGCTGCAGATGGCGCTCTTCTCCTCGCAGTTCGTCGGGCCGCTCATCGGCGGGTCGCTCGCCGCCACGATTGGCTTCCGGGCGACGTTCATGGCGACCGCGGCCTTCTACCTGATCGCGTTCTTCTTGGTGCTGCTCATGGTCGAGGAGCGCTTCCAGCGGCCCAGCGCGGAGGAGCGCGGGACGTTCCTCGGCAACTTGCGCATGGTAATCGACCGGCGGCCGCTGCTCATCCTCATCGGCGTCGTCTTCTTCCTCAACGCAGGCCCTGCGTTCGTGCGGCCGATCATCCCCCTCATGGTGGAGTCCTTCGATTCGATGGCGAACGTCGCCGCCCTCTCCGGCGTCGCCTTCGCGGCGATGGCTGCCACCAGCGCGATCGCCGCGCTCGGATCGAGCCGTCTCACCCGGCGCATCGGCTCGCGAAACCTGCTCGCGCTGATGACGCTAGGGGCGGGGTTTGCCTACCTGCCCGTCGCCATCGCAGGCAACGTGCCGAGCCTGCTGCTGCTGATCGCGGTCGTCGGCCTCTTCAGCGGCGGCATGGTGCCGGTGGCGAACGCGCTCATCGACGCGCAGACGCCTCCCGGCAAGCAGGCTTCGGTCTTCGGGCTGGCGGGCAGCGCCCTTGCGCTCGCCTTCGCGGTGGCGCCGCTGTCGGGCGGCATCGTCGCCTCCACCGTCAGCATCGAGGCGAGCTTCGTGGTGATCGGCGTCGTGACGCTGGCGGTGTCGGTCGCGGTGTTCGCGCTCGTGCGGGAGCCCGAGGAGCGCGGCGCGCCGGAGGCCGGTGAGCCGCTGGGAGAGCCGAGCGGGTAGGCTAGGAGCGCGCTTTCAGCAGCGCCGCCACGCGGTCGAGCACGCGATGGGCCACATCGTACTTGGGCAGGAGCGGCAGCGCCTCCTCGCCGGAGGCGTCAACGAGCGTCACCTCGTTCGTCTCCGTCGCGAAACCGGAGCCCTCTGCTGTGATGTCGTTGGCCACGACCAGGTCGAGCTCCTTGCGCCGCAGCATCTCCCGCGCGCGCTCCAGAAGCTTCTCGCTCTCCGCCTTGAAGCCCACGCGCACGAAATCGCCCCGCACCTCAGCGAGCGTGTCGGGCGTGGGCTTCAACTCCAGCGTGAGGCCGGACCGGCCGGCCTTCTTGATCTTCTGCTCCGCCTCCGACGCCGGCTGGAAGTCGGCGACCGCCGCCGCCATCAGCAGCGCATCGGCGCGCGCACACGCTGTCGCGACGGCATCGCGCATCTCAGCCGCGCTGCGCACCACCACCAGCTGCGCACCGTAGGGGCAGGCCAGCGCCGTAGGCGCGCTCACGAGCGTCACCTCCGCGCCCCGGTCGCGCGCCGCCTCCGCGAGTGCGAAGCCCATCTTTCCCGACGAGCGGTTCCCTACGTAGCGAACCGGGTCGATCGCCTCCTGCGTACCTCCCGCCGTGACGACGAGGCGCTTCCCGGCAAGGTCCCCTCGCCGCGCGAGCACCAGCTTGAGCGCGCCGATCAGCGTGTCCGTCTCCACCAGCCTGCCAAGGCCCATGCGACCGCTGGCCAGCCGGCCCTCCGCCGGCCCTACGATCACGAATCCGCGGCCCCGCAGCGCCTCCACATTCTCTTGCGTGGCCGTGTTCTCGTACATCTGGCTGTCCATCGCCGGCGCGACGAGCACCGGTGCCTCCGTGGCCAGTACCGTCAGGGTGACCACGTCTGCCGCGTTGCCGTGCGCGAGGTTCGCGATCGTGTTGGCGCTCGCCGGCGCGACGAGCACAGCGTCCGCCCGGCGCGCGATCTCCACGTGCTCCTCGGCCAGCTCCGCGCTGGCGTCGAACATGTCGATGAAGACTGGCCTACGCGTGATGCTCCGCATCGTGAGCAGCGTGATAAAGCGAGCCGCCGCATCGGTCATCAACACATCCACCCAGGCGCCGGCCTGGGTCAGCTTGCTCGCAACGTCCGCCGCCTTGTACGCAGCGATGCTGCCCGTGACGCCCAACGCGATCTGCTTGTCTTGCAGCAGTTGCATCACGCCCGATTCGCCTCGTAGATCAGCCGCAGGCCGTGCAGCGTGAGGTCGGGATCTACGACGTCAAAGACGTCGGTCTCCCGCCCGAAGAGCTCCGCCCAGCCGCCCGTGCCGACTACCCTGGCTTCGCCGCCCAGCTCCCGCTTGAAGCGGGCCACCATCCCCTCAATCAGCCCAACATATCCGAAGAAGAGCCCCGACTGCAGCGCGCCTACCGTGTTCTTGCCGATAGCGGTGGCGGGCGGGAGTAACTCCACCGGGTAGAGCTTCGCCGCCCGCTCATACAACGCCTCGGCGGCGATGCCGATGCCGGGGGCGATAGCGCCTCCCAGGTAGTCGCCCTTCTCGGACACCGCGTCGAAGACCATGCCAGTGCCCAGGTCCACGATGATCAGCGGCGGCGGCCCGTGCCGGCTCATTGCGCCGACCACGTCGGCGATCCGGTCCGCTCCCACGTCGCGAGGGCTATCGTAGAGGATCCGCACCCCCGTACGCGTGCCGGTGTCCACCACCATCGGCTCTACCTGCAGGTGGCGCCTACACAGCGCCCCAAACACCGGCGCCAGGTCCGGCACCACGCTCACCAGCGCCGCATCGTTTATCTCGTCTGCGTCGATCCCCTCCACGTCCAGCAGCCCCAGCAGGATCACCGCGTACTCGTCAGCGAGGCGCTCGCGGTCGGTCGCGATCCGCCACGTCACGCGTAGCCGGTCTCCCTCGAAGAGGCCAAGCGTAATCGTCGTGTTGCCAACGTCGATCGTAAGAAGCATAGCTTTCCACCATAGGTGGGGAAATGCGGCTCATTATAGGCGGCTGTCCCCGCGACAGGCAACGACAGACGCTGTCGTTTGGGAAAGGGTGGAAGATTTTGAATAAACTCGTCATAAAAGCCTTGATCCCCACGCCTTACGACATGCTATGCTCACCATCGCCTGGGGTCACCCTCCACCCGCGATAGACACGGCTCACAGAGCCATCCATCGCAGTCACCAGCCCTTCTGGCGGATGAGGCTGACGACACAGATGCTAACGTGGCTACACAGGCACCAGGTACGTTCATTCTTCACAGTACGGGTTCTTTCGCCAGGCTTTATGCCTGGAATAGGATCGCATTGCTCCCAGCCGGGAGATCAAGGAGAGTCGCTTTGCCGGAACGCTCGCCGCGAATCCTCTGGGAGACTGCGCTGGGGCAGCTTGAGCTGCAGGTCACACGCCCGAACTTTGAAACGTGGCTTCGTGACAGCGTCGCGCTCCGAGGTGAGGGCGACCAGCTTATCGTCGGCGTCTCTTCCGACTTCGCAATCGAGTGGCTCCGCTCCCGGCTCAGTCCGCTCATCAACCGCGCCGTCTCCCGCATCACCGGCAGGGAGGCAACGGTTGTGTTTGAGGTGCTCGGTGCGCAGGAGACAAGCTCAAACCACGCTACCAGCAACAATTCCAGTGGTTCCTCCACGCCCCCCCCACCAGCCCTCCACCCGGAGCTCACATTTGACACCTTCACGGTTGTAAAGAGCTACCAGCTCGCATACCGCGCCGCCCGCGACATCGCCACTGGCAACCGCCGCTATAACCCGCTCCTACTCTGTGGCCCTCCCGGCCTCGGCAAGACACATCTCCTCCACGCCATTGGCCATGAGGCCTACAGTAAAGGTCACTCCACGATCATCCTCACCGCCGAGGAGTTCGTAAATCGCTACACTTCCGCGGTACGAACCGGCCAGCCTCACACCTTCCGCAATCCCTTTGCTACCATCGATCTTCTCCTCCTCGATGATCTCCAGTTCCTCGGCACACGCCAGGGATCCCAGCAGCAACTCTTTCATATCCTCGATGCCGCTCTTCTCCGGGACAAGACGCTTGTGCTTACTTCTGATACGCCACCGGAGGTGATCCAAGGTCTCTCCCCCGCACTACTCTCACGTCTCCAGAGCGGACTGATCGCCGAGCTTCGTCTGCCACCACCCGCCGAGCGCCTCCAAATTCTTCGCGCTATGGCGATTCACTCTAGCTTTGCCATCCCAGACGATATTCTCCAACTGATCCACCGCCTGCCCTGCTCTCACATTCGCGACCTTCAAGGTGCGCTTAACCGCATTATTGCCTTCGCCGACCTATCCAGCGAACCACTCACAATCAAGACTGCATCTCTAGCTCTCTATTCACCTTCAATATCATCTGCCACCCCCACACCCAGCGCTATACTCAAACTCATCTGCTCGTACTTCAACCTCTCCATCCACGACCTCACCGGCCCCTCACGCGCTCGTGATATCACCTATGCTCGCCACATCGCGATGTATCTCCTTCATCAGCACA
>JADFNZ010000017.1:9909-18133 GCA_022563135.1 Chloroflexota bacterium
GCGGCGACAGCGAGATCGGACACCTACTCGGCAACCGCGATCACTCTACTGTCTTAAGTGGACGGCGCCGCATCTCCCGCGAGCTTAACTCTCTCCCTCAGACACAGGCCGACATCCAGAGCCTAGAATCATCACTTGCCCAAGCCTCCTAGCTTCACCGCTCAACAGCTTTCACCATTTCCCACCAACTCCACCAGCTGATCATGATGATCTAGACTTATCTTTATAGGAATCAAGATATGCTTACAGAGATAGAAATCACTGTTGTTGCAGGCAATGGTGGAGATGGGGTAGTGAGTTTCCGTCGTGAGAAGTTCGTGCCTCGTGGAGGGCCAGATGGTGGCGCTGGCGGGCGAGGTGGAGATGTGATTGTGCAGGTGAACTTGTCGATGCGAGTACTAGATGGTCTGCGACGTAGGAAAACTGTGCGAGCTGTTATGGGTGGACGAGGTGGTCCGGCAAAGAAGAGAGGTCGTACTGGTAAGGCGACTGTCGTGGGTGTACCAGCGGGTACACAAGTGTGGAGAATAGGTGAGGATGATGAGTTGCTAGCGGATCTCGTTACTGAGGGTCAGGCAGTTGTGGTTGTGGAAGGTGGTACAGGCGGCCGCGGGAATGCTACCTTTGCAACTTCGATGAGGCGGACACCTCGGATTGCTGAGCGAGGTCTACCTGGTGAAAAAGCAATGATTAAGCTAGAGTTGCGGCTGCTGGCTGAGGTTGGGCTGGTTGGGCTACCGAACGCGGGGAAGTCCTCGCTGCTGCGACAGGTATCACAGGCACGGCCGAAGGTTGGTGCGTATCCTTTCACAACGCTCGAACCTTATCTAGGCATGGTTGAGATTGGGTATGAGACGCTGGTGGTTGCTGATATTCCAGGACTGATTGAAGGTGCTCATGAGGGAGCTGGCTTAGGTATAGAGTTCCTGCAGAATATCCGTCGCACGCGAGTGCTCGTGTGTATGATCGATGGCTCTGCAGTGGAGCCCAGGCGAGATCTGAGTGTGCTGAGGCGAGAGCTGGACGCCTTTGGTCGTGGGCTGGTGGAGAAGAGGTGGGTGGTCGCGCTCAACAAGGTTGATCTGCCTGAAGTGAGGACACGAAGCGCAGAGATTCGGCTAGAGCTTGGGGCGATACATGCGGATGTATATGAGATTTCTGCGCTTACCGGCGAGGGGGTGGATAGACTGCTCGCTCGGGTGATGGTGCTGGTGAAGGAGGAGCGAAACAAGGAAGAGGTGGCGATCACAAAGCCTGCTGTGGTACTCCGCCCGAAGGCTACGAAGCGGTTCGCGATCGTGCGTAGAAGAGGTGTGGTTGAGGTGCGAGGCCATGCTGCGACCGAGATTGTGCAGAAGATGGGCGTAGCCTCGGAAGAGGCGCGGGCGGAGGTAGCGCGACGGCTGGCGCGGCTGGGTGTGTCGGCGGTACTGCAAAGAGCCGGTGTGCAGCCCGGCGATCGTATTCGTGTCGGGGGAGAGGAGTTTGAGTGGCCGGGCTAGCGTGGGGTGTGCTCGGCGGGACCTTCGATCCGGTTCACATCGGCCACATGGCGCTGGCAGAGGCCGCTCGCGAGCAGCTAAATCTGGGGCGAGTAATCTGGGTACCGGCGGGTGATCCATGGCGGAAGGCCGACCGCACCGTTACCGCTGCTGAGCATCGGGTGGCGATGGTAGAGCTGGCGATCAGAGACAGTCCGCGGTTCGAGCTGTGCATGATCGAGGTTGAGCGCCAGGGGCCCAGCTATAGCATCGATACGCTAGCAGAGCTGCGCCGGCGGGCGCCGGAGCGCGCGCTCTACTTCCTCCTCGGCCAGGATGCGTTATTCGACCTTCCGGCCTGGCGCGAGCCCGCCAAGCTGATTGAGGTCGCGCAGCTTGCGGTCACAACTCGGGGCGAGGCGCGGCCTACCCGTGAGGCGCTGGAGCAGCTCGTGCCGGGTCTCGCCGCGCGAGTGGTGTGGGTGAAGATGCCGCAAGTGGACGTGAGCGCCACAATGCTGAGAGAGCTCGCAGCGCAGGGGCGGAGCCTGCGCTCGCTGGTGCCGCCCGGAGTGGACGCCTACATCCGCGAACGAGGGCTCTATCGCGGGAGCTGAAGCTGCAGCGGAGTGATGCCGCTTGCTCGCTAGTAGGTAGCTGGTATCCTGAGGCCGTACGTCCGGGAGCAGGCTGACCGGAGGCCTCTGACTGCGCCAGATAGCCGTCATCGTGGTGGTCGCTGTGGCCGTAGGGCTCGTGGTCGCCCTGGCGGCGCGCGGCGGCGATTCGCCGGCCGAGGAGAGTACCGTGACCGGGACGGAGCCAACGGCAACAGTCTCGCGCGCAACGGCCACGCCGGTCGCGCTCGCGACGCCGGGCGGGTTGGAGACGCCACCGCCGCAGAGGCCGGCGGGAGAGGTCAGCGGCTTCGCGTTTCCTATCCCCGGCGGCTGCCTCCCGCAATCGCCGCTGCTCATGCCGGGCGCCAGCCGGGAGTACCGTAAGGGGATCCACGAGGGGGTGGACTTCTTCGATAGCGATAACTGCACGGCCATCGGCCTCGGCAGCGAGGTGGTAGCGGTCGCCGCCGGCACGGTGCTGCGCGCCGATCGTGGCTACGAGGAGCTCACTCCCGTCACGGCCGCCGCTCTGCGTGACGAGCTCGAACGGAACGGCAGTTCCGATCCGGGGACACTTGATAGGCTGCGCGGCCGTCAGGTGTGGATCGATCACGGTGGAGGCGTGGTGACGCGGTATGCGCACCTGAGCGCTATCGCGGATGGGATCGAGGCCGGCGGCCGGGTGGAGCGTGGCCGGCTACTCGCCTACGTGGGCGAATCCGGGACCGTGGATTCGATCGAAGCGCCTGGCAGCCAGTTTCACCTCCATTTCGAGATCCGCATTGGGGCGAGCTACCTCGGCGCCGGCGAGGGGGCGGCGGCGACGCGCACCTTGTATGAAAGGGCGTTCTCGCAGTAGCGCGATGGAAGAGCGGCTCGACGCATCGGGAGGACCGGGGGTAAGCGCGAGGCCGCGCCCGCGCACGCGGCTTGGCGGCCTGCGTTCGTTCGTCCTCTCGCTGGCCGTGCTCGGCCTGATCATCGGCGGCCTCTGGTACTGGGAGAACCGCGACGGCGGCTTCGGCGGCGACAGCCCATACGGCGTCGTCGCGCTGCCGCTCGAGAGGAACCCGACGGGGCTCGCCCCCCTCGCGGCCATCGACCGTGCAGGGCCGGACTTTCTCCTAGAGACGCCGGACGGCGGCACGCTCCGCCTGAGCGATCTCCAGGGCAGTCCGGTGCTGCTCAACTTCTGGGCCTCCTGGTGTGGCCCTTGCCGTGACGAGATCCCGGAGCTGGTGCAGGTGTATGAAGAGCACGCCGGCCACGGGCTCGTCGTCGTCGGCGTGGACCTGCAGGAGCCGAACAGCACGGTGCTGGACTTCGCTGAGGACTTTGGCATTACCTATCCGCTCGTGATCGACCGCGATGGCGACGTGCAGAACGTGTGGCGGCTGGCCGGGCCGTTCGGTGGCCTGCCTAGCAGCTACTTTCTGGACGAGACCGGCGTGATCCGCGCCCGCGTCTTCGGGCCCATGACCAAGGAGATGCTGAACGAGCAATTGCTCTCGATCCTGCCGGGAGAGGCGCCCTGATGGCGCGCGCGGAGACGGCGCAGGACTGGACGCGTCTCGCCCGCGGCCTGGACCGGGTGCTGCTGGGCTTCTGGCGGCTGCTCGGCTCGCTGGGGTTCGCGCTGGTCATGCTCGGGTTCCTGGCCCTGGCCGGCCTGCTCTCGATCCTGCTCCCGCAGGTACCGGCCCAGATCGAGAACAGCCCGGCGGCGGTCGCTGCCTGGGTGGAGTTCCAGAAGGGCAAATTCGGCCCGTTGACGGAGCCGATGTTCCGGCTCGGCCTGTTCGATGTGTTCGCATCGCGCTGGTTTATCGCCACGCTCGGCCTGCTTGCGGTGGCGGTCTTCGCCTACATCGTGAGCCGGCTGCCGCAGTTCTGGCAGAACATCGCCCGGCCGCAGGAGCGCGTGCCGGACTCGTTCTTCGACCGCGCCGCCAACCGCGTGGCCTTTGTTACGCCGGAGCAAGCGCAGGAAGGCGAGGCGGCATCGCGACTAGCCGACCTGCTGGCGGGGCGGCGCTACAAGGTGAGCGCCGTTCGCCAAGGCGCGACGACCTATCTCTTCGCCGACCGGTTCGCCTGGGCGCAGGTGGGGAACCTGATCACCCACCTGGCGGTGATTATCTTCCTCGTCGGAGGGCTCACCTCCAGCCTGGGGGGCTTCACGAGCGCCCTGATCATCGCGGAGGGAACGGCGAGCCCGGTCTTCGCCGTGAGCGACCCGAACCAGATGCAGGTGGAGGTGATCGACGCCGTCGGCCTGTTTGACGAACGGGGCACGCCGGCGGACTACCGGACGGAGCTGGTGATCTATCAGGGCGGCGATGAAGTGAAGCGAGGGGTGGTCACGGTCAACGACCCGCTGACGTTCGGCGGCTATCGATTCCATCAGTCCGCCTTCTTCGGTGAGGGCGCCGCGCTCGTTGTGCGTGACGCCGCGAGCGGCAACGCGCTGTACCGGGAGGTGCTGGTGCTCCAGGACCTGGTACCGGCGCCGCTGATCACCGTTCGCGACGCGGACGGCTTGGTGCTGCTGGACGACGTCATCGTGCCGACGGACGTGATCGCGGGCGCGAGCGGGACGCTGATCACGGTGCCGGGTGACGGCCGCCAGTTCTGGGTGGGCGTGAAGCAGGACGCGAACGAGGTCTGGAACCTCGTCGTGTTCGGCCGGTACGAGACAAACGTGCGCACCACGATCCCGGAGGGCGGAACGGGGAGCGCCGGCGACCTGCAGTTTACGTTCCTCGAGACGACGGGGCTGCCCTCCGCGTCGGCCGGGGGCATCCCGGGCGACAATGACCAGTCGCTGGTGGTCATGTCGGAGACTCCTGAAGGCGAGCCGTTTCTCACCCTGCTCGGCCCGGTAGACGGGCGTGCGCTAACACTGTACGCTGATCAGTCAGTGCAGATTGAAGACTGGGAGTATCTCTTCGAAGGGCGGCGGGAGTTCGCCGGCATCGAGGTGCGGCGCGATCCGGGCGCCATGTTTATCTGGGTGGGCGCCGGCCTCCTGCTCCTGGGGCTGATGATCACCTTCTACGTGCCTCGGATGCGCCTCTGGGCCCGCGTGCGCCAGGATGCTACCATTATCGTCGGCCCGGCGGAGCGGAGCGGCGTCTTCGACGCCGAGGCGAGACGCATCGCCCGGGAGCTGGGCGCCAAAGATGAGGAGGACGAAGTGAGGCAGGAATTGAGTGATTAGCGCCCTGCAGCTCCTCGCGATCGGGATCGGCATTGACCCGGAGCTGGCCGAATTCGACGTACCCTTCTTGGGTAGCTTGACGCTCACCTGGCACGGCGTGTTCACCGCCGTCGGCATCGCCGGCGGCGTTTTCGTGGCCGTGGTGATCGGCCGCCGCCGCGGCTTCCTCGAGGACGATATCTACAGCGCCGCTCTCGTCATCATCCCGGCAGGCATCATCGGCGCGCGAGCCCTCTTCGTGATCGAGCGCTGGGGCAGGTTCTCAGACGATCTACTGAGCATCTTTCGGCTCAACGAAGGCGGGATATCGATCTACGGCGCGGTGCTCGGCGGCCTTGCCGGCGCGACGGTCTACGTCTGGATCCGGAAGTTGCCCATCAGGCGGAGCCTGGATGTGGCCGCGCTCGGCGCCCTGGTCGGCCTCGCGATCGGCCGTATCGGCGACATCATCAACGGTGAGCACTTCTCGGAGACGACCGGCCTGCCTTGGGGCTTCCGCTACACCCACCTCGATAGCCCCAGCGTCGTCGGCCATCCGCTCGATGAGTGTCGGCTACAGGGCATCGGTGGCATCGGCGATCTCTGTACGCAGCAGCCGGCGGTCGCCTACGAGCTGATCGGCGATCTGCTCATCTTTGGGCTGCTCTTGTTCGTGCTCTACCGTGTGCGCCGCGACGGGCTGGCCTTCTTCGGCTTCATCTTCCTCTATTCGCTGATGCGCTTCGGCGTCAGCGAGCTCCGTCTTGACAGCAGGGAGATCGTCGCGGGGCTCACCACGCCGCAGGTGACGGCGCTCTTCTTGATTCCCATGGCGCTGGCCGGACTCATCTGGGCGTGGCGCCGGCCTGGCTCCAGCGAGCCCGATGCGCTGGCGCCTGCGCAGGCCGTGGCCGCGACAGGGCCGCCGTCCGGGTGAGGGAGCGGCGATGTTGAGTGTTGGCGACCAGGCGCCGCCTTTCGATCTGCCAGACCTCGCCGCCAAGCAGCACCGGCTTGTCGATGGCGAGGCGCCGGTGCTGGCCGTCTTCTGGAAGCCGAGCTGCGCCACCTGCGACCTAGCGTTCCCCTACCTGCAGCGGCTCTACGAGGCCTACCCCGGCGACGGCTGGCGGCTGCTGGCCGTCTCCCAGGAGGACGCCACATCCAGCGGGCAGTTTGCCCAGCAGTACGGCATCACCTTCCCGATCCTCATCGAAGGTGACGGCTGGCCGGCGTCCATGGCGTATGATCCTGAGGCGACACCGACGCTCTTCCTTATCTCGCCGGACGGCGCCATTGAGCACGCGAGCGTCGGCTTCGAGAAGGCTGCGCTTAATGAGATCTCGGAGGCGCTGGCGAAGCATCTGGGCGTGAGCTCCCAGCTTATCGCGCGCGAAGACGACGGCAACCCGCCGTTCCGCCCCGGCTGAGGGCCCCTCCACCGCTAGGCCGGTCCGGCCTCTGCACGAAGTCCCGGCAAACTGCGAAGGCGGCCTTAAGAGGCCGCCTGAGAAGCGTCGCGTCGCGCTGTGCCGAGGGGCTACTCGACGATGACGATCTCGCCCCGCGCGCGACCAAGCGCCGACTGCCACGCCCAACCGTCCGCGACGTCGTAGAACCAGATATCGACCCACGTAGGCCCGGGCACGCCGCGGTCCAGACAGACGTACGTGCGGGCGCTGGGGTCGCCCTCGATGATGAACCGCGTGCCGAAGGGCAGGTTGTTGCTGCAGGCAGCCGCGCCGGCGAAGACGCGCTGGCCGTTCGCCATGTTGCCGCAGAACCCGTTGCCCACGCAGGCGTAGAACGTGACGAAGGTGTTCGCTATCCGTGTGCCCGGCGTGATCGCCGCGCCGGCCGGCGGGCTGACGCGCGCGCTACGCGCCTGCGCCGCCTCGGCGCGCTGCACCTCGGCGATCGCCGCTTTCCAGAGGTCGAGCGCGTGCTTGGTCGAGATCGCATCGTTGAGGGCCGGGAGCGCCACCTCTCCTGTCACGCCCCCCAGGTACTCGACGATAGTGGCCTCCCGGGCGGAGGTGATGAACTGCGCGGGCGCCGCCGCTGCGGGCACGAGCGCGCTCAGAAACTGCGAGCGCTGGAGGAAGGGCAGGCCGCCGACGAATGAGGCGACGCTGAGGTCCTCCACGCGTGTGGCAGCGCTGCCGGTGATGGCGCTCGCACCGCGGCTGGCGCCGGAGGCGGGCGGGCTGTCCTGCTGGAGTGAGGCGACGGCTGGCAGCGCCACGATCGCGATGGCGATGACCGCGGCGAAGGCGGCCAGGAGCGGGGCGCGGCGTGCGATCTGCTTGAGCAGCCCATCTAGCCACGCTGGTTGCGCCGGGGTCGCGCGCGGTCGCGGGACGAACTCCGGGACCGCCATCATCTGCGGCAGCGTCTCCTCGCGCAGATAGGCAAGGGCCGCTACTGCGGTACCGGAAGGCATAGCGTACTCGGCGCCTCGAGGACGCCGCCGGTCAGGAAACAGCAAGTGAGCTAGCTCCCACCCCTGGAACTGCTACGATCTTTCCACACAGGGCCACAGTATCGGCGAAGAAGCCGCTACGATCAAGGAGTGTTGTGGCAGTCAGGCCGGCGTTGGAGGGAGTGCTAGGGTGCGGGAGCTGTCGAACTACTGTCGTCGGGCAGGACTGGAGGCGCACTGGCCGCCAGCGCTTGCTCGACAGACTGGAGTATTGTGCTGTATTCCATGCCTTGGCGCACCTCTCGGTTGATGATACCGCTTGTCGTGAGGAAGACGCTTTGCGGCATCCCATTACCGGCACGGTACTTTCGCCAGACGCTCTCATCCCTGTCAAGCAGCCAATGGAAGTTCTCTAGATCTTCGCGGAATGGGCGGTCGGCTCTCCGCGTCCAGCTTATCGCCGTGTTCTTAGACTCACCTCGATTAACGGCGAGTACCACGA
>JADFNZ010000112.1 GCA_022563135.1 Chloroflexota bacterium
TTGCGCCGGCTCGCCCGGCTGGAGCGCCAGAAATTGGAGGATGAGCACGCGGAGCTGCTCAAGCAGATCAACGAACTCGAGGACCTGCTCGCCAATCCACGCAAGATCGACTTCCTCATCGTTGACGACGCCAACGAACTGAAGAGGAAATACGGGGACGACCGGCGAACTCAGATTATCGCCTCCGAGGTCGAGCAGTTGAACGAAGAGGACTTTATCGCCCACCAAGAGGTGGTGGTCACGCTCAGCAACCGCGGCTACATCAAGCGGCTGCCGCTGGAGACCTACCGTCTCCAGCATCGCGGCGGTCGCGGCATTAGGGGCATGCAGACGCGGGAAGAGGACGAGGTGCGCCGCCTTATCGTCAGCGACACGCACGACAGCCTGCTCTTCTTCACGGACCGCGGTCGCGTCTTCCACCTGCGCGCGTATGAAGTGCCGGACGCGTCGCGCCAGGCGCGCGGCATCCCGCTGATCAATCTCATCGAGATCGACCAGCGGGAGCAGGTCACGGTGGTGGTCAAGGCCCGCGACTACGAGAAGGACGTGATGATCCTCGCCACCCGCCAGGGCGAAGTGAAGAAGACCCCGCTCTCCGAGTTCGCCTCGGTGCGGCGGGCCGGCCTCATCGCGATGGACCTGGAGAAGGGCGACGAGCTGATCTCCGCCAAGCTCGCCCATGACGACGACGAAGCGGTCATCGTCAGCTCCAGCGGCCAGGCAGTGCGCTTTCCCGTGGCAGACCTCCGATCCGCCTCTCGTGCGAGCGGGGGAGTGCGTGGCATAAAACTGACCAAGGGAGCGCGCATGGTCGCCATGGAGATCGCCTCAGCAGGCGACGAGCTCCTCACGCTCTCCGAACACGGCTTCGGCAAGCGAACGCCTATCGGCGAGTTTCCCACCCACCACCGAGGCGGAAGCGGCGTCATCGCCTTCAACGTGATTGAGAAGACCGGCGCCGTGGCGACGGCGAGGATGGTGAAGGGATCGCAGGAGCTGATCGTCATCTCGCAGGCCGGCAGCGTGATCCGCACGCGTATGGACGGCATCTCCATCCAGGGGCGCATTACCCAGGGCGTCGCGGTGATCGGCGTCCCGCCGGGCGACGCCGTCGCCTCCATCGCCACGATCGACATGGCGAAGGAGAACGGCGCGGCTACAGCCGAGGGGCCCGAGCCGGACGGAGCGAAGCAACCCCCCGAAAGCACGGCCAAGGCGGACGAAAAGGCGGCGGGAAAGAAGGACGGCTCGCCGCGTTCTCGCTCGCCGTCCAAGGCGAAGCAGTCACGCGCCAGCGGCGGGTCCGAGCTGGAGAAGGCCGACGCCGCGCTGCGAAAGGCGAACGCCGCCCTCGCCAAGACCCGGGCTGCCGCCAGATCGAAGAACGGCAGGCCCAGCAACGGCCGGGGCCGCAAGCGCTAGCCGCGCTCATCGCAGACTCGTCCGGCCACGCAAATGGTATGAGTCCGCGCTCTACATCTCAACCATCCCCGGCGCGCGTCCGCGACGCACGGGAGACGGACCTACCGCGCATCGTGGAGCTGCTGGCGCAGCTTTCGCCGGACGAGCCGCGGGAGGACACTCGAACGCCGATCCAGGAGAGCTACCGCCGCGCATTCCGGGCGATCGAGGCCGACCCGCGCCAGCGGCTCCTCGTGGTGGAGGCGAACGGCGCGGTCGCCGGCTGTGCGTCGCTCGTCATCGTCCCCAACGTGTCCCATCGCGGGCGGCCCTATGCCATCATCGAGAACGTAGTGGTGGAGGCGAGCGAGCGGGGCGCCCGCTTGGGCGACGCGCTGATGCGCTATGCGATCGAGCGGGCGCGCGAGGCGGGTTGCTACAAGCTATCGCTGACGAGCAACAAGCGCCGGCGGGACGCCCACCGCTTCTACGAACGGCTGGGCTTCACGGCGACGCATGAGGGCTTCCGGATCGATCTGTAGGCTCGCTCCAACCTCACCCATCGCTCGCCTCCTCCTTCTGTGGTGGTCGGAGTGCAACACGCATCTGCGCTGACGTGCCGTGCTAACGAGTTCGTCTGCAAACGCGTTTGCAGACCCCTTCCTGCGCGGTAGCTACGTCACCCTCGTTGAGATACATCCGTACGTAGTGGTGATAGGACGAGCCAGAGTACGGCAGCACTTATTCCAGAAGCCGACAGTAGGAGCCCGACCTGCACACCGATTAGGCCAGCCGCAAGGCCAGCGACGACCGCTCCGAATGGCCGCAAGCCTTGGCTGCCAAACAGGAAGACCGCGTTCACTCGGCCCAAGCTCTCGTTGGGAGTGATCGTTTGGCGCATGCTGAGCGCATGAATACCATATATTGTCCAGAACGTATTGCCCACGATTTCCTCGGTGAGCAGCATCATCAGGGCGAGCCACGTCGGACCGCCAGCGAGTGGCGTCAGAAATAGAAGAGCAGCCGCGACCGCGTATGTCACAGTAATGCTGCGGCCGAGTCCGAGACGACGGCCAGTTGATCCGGCGAGCCCAGCGCCGACGAGGGAGCCGATGCTGCCCGAGCCGAGAAGAATGCCAAGTGTGAGTGCCGAGAAGCCGAGTCCCTCGATCACCCACAATCCATAGAGGGTCAAGATGAAGCCGCCGAAGAAACTATACGTGGCTACCATCCCAAACACCGCACGCAAGACGGGCTGATGGGTAACGAATCGGAATCCTTCGAGCGCCTCTGCGAGCGCCGAACGTCGCTGCGGCCGGTCATTACTCGCTGGGCTCGGCGTTCGACTTATGAACAGCCCCGATAGGAGGTAGGTGACTGCGTCAGCAAGGACCGCGACCGGTCCGCCTAGACTCTGAACGACGGCACCTCCGATCGCCGGACTGGCGGTCGCAGCTACCGATTCGCTCATGCGGAGGGCACTATTGGCGTCTATCAGGCGGTCCCGCGGCACGAGTATGGGTAGCGTTGAGCGGAATGCAAGGTCGAACAGTACACTCAACGTACCAGCGACGAATGAGACGACGTAGAGCTGTTCGATGTGCAAACTGCCCACTAGAGCGGCGATGGGCACCGTCATGAGAATCGCGAAGCGTCCCAGATCTGCGATGACCATGACGGGAACGCGAGGTAAACGGTCGACCCATACACCTGCAACCAGGGCGAAGATAAGCACAGGGCTGCTTGCGGCAGCCGTAAGCAGCCCCATCTCTGCTGGCGACGCATCGAGATAAATCAGGGCGGTTAACGATAGCGCGCCGAACATCGTACCAAATTTCGAGATCGTGCTCGCCGCCCATAGGTTACGGAAGGTCCGGTTGTGGAGAAGGTTCATCGGGCACCTCTGGGATGAGAAAAACCACGGGTCGTTGCCCGTGGCTCGGGTGCGCTGAGGTGGCCGATCTAGTCCTTAGACGCTCCGGATAGGCAAGCCAGCGGGCAGGCGCATTGCGGTGCTCGACGAAGACAAGTGCCGCATCAGGAACTGCCTCCCCTTTTACTAGTTAGCGTCGTTATCTTGGGCAACCACGCTTACGGCGCCAGAGTAGACGAGATCAAGTGTAACCGTCAAGAGAGAGCGATGGCGAGACGTGCTCACCCTCCTCTGATTGGCCTGCCGCTCACCCTGGCGTACAGCGCCGTTCTTAGATACGAATTTGTTGGTGCCCAGTGTGGAGATCGAACCCACAAGGCTTGCGAGCGGATGGATCTGTTGGCTCACTCCGCAGCGCTCGCCCCTGACACCTGCGGGAATCCGCTGACGAAGCCGAACATCCAGAACATCTCGTTCGACGTGTGCATCGCGCCGGCGGTGTGATACAGCCGGTCAGAGACCTCCCAGCGGCCGACCTCGCTATCGAATCGCACTTCTGCGGCATCGACCGCCGCGGTGCCGTGCGGGCCGCCGGCCTCGCGCGGGCCTGGGATGCCCGGGTAGGCGAACAGGA
>JADFNZ010000113.1 GCA_022563135.1 Chloroflexota bacterium
CCCCTCATGCTCGCGAGCATCTGCGGGGTCCTTGCGCTGGCGATCTACGGCATGACGGGGCCGCGCTACCAGTATGCCTGGTTAGTCTTCGGGTTCACCACGATCATCATCCTCGTAAAGGCCTTGGCGGGGTCCGATCAGATCGAAACCCTGTCTTTCGAGCGGGCATCACTGACGGCCCTCGGCGTGCTGATCGTCTTCGTGGCGGACGCGTTGTTCTGGCCCGTCCGAGCCGAGGAGCAGCTGCGAGAGAGCCTGGCGGAACGCACCCGCCAACTCGGCGACAATCTGACGCAGCACCTGAAGAACCTGGGCTCCGCGCAAGCACCGGGCGAGACAGCGCCGCCTCCGTCGTCTCCGTTGATTCAACAGCTGGGGCTCGTGGAACAGTTCCGCGAAGAGATTGGCGTTACGCGCGCCCGAGTACAGGCGTTCTCTCGGATCGCGCTGCTGCTGGAAGCTTTGGCCTCGCGAACTCGCTTACTGGCGCGCGAGTCCAGAAGGCGGTCGAGCTCCCCGATCCCGTCCGTGCGCACGGCGCTCGCGCAACTCGGCGCGGCTCTGGACACGGCGCTCGCGAAGGCATCCCGCGCTCTCTCCACCGACCGCGGGCCGGAGCCGTTCGCCGAAGCGCTGGAGCACTCGCTGGCCAGCTTCGAGGGCGAGCGGATGGCGGAACTCGACGCCCGAGTTCGACAAGAGGCCGGAGAACGAGCCGAGACCGATGGCGAAGCGGAGCGCGTATCACTAATCAGTGTCGTATCACCGATACTGCAAGACGTGGTGCGGCTGCTTCGTAGTCTCGAGGAGGCCCTGTTGGACCTCGTGAAGCAAGCCGGCCCGGCGAACGAATCCAAGGGCGTGCGGGAAACCAACGCCGCGCCGATCTCGGCGAGGGGGTGGTTCCGCGTCGACCCCATCCGCCTACAGCTCGCGCTCCGCGCCGGGATCGCCGGCGGTGGCGTCATCGTCGCGATGCTCGCTATGGGCTGGAGCCTCGAGGAAGACCTCCTGGCCATGATCATGGCGCCCGTCGTGGCCTTCATCCTCGCCGGCATGTCTTCTACGCGGGGCGCCGCCAGAATGATCGGGATCGGCTTGACGGCGGGCATTTTCCTCGGCTGGCTGATCGCCGACCTCGCAACCGTCTTCCTGTTCACCCATCTGGATCGGATGCCACTCTCCCTCGTGTATCCCTTCGCAATCGCGGGTGGCGCCGGCTATCTCATCGTGCGCGGGTCCCCCCTTGGCCCGCTTGGTACTCTGTTCGGGATGCTCACGGCTCTCCTACCGGTCTTCATCGGCGACGGGCCGCCGCAGGATGTCGACGTGAGCTACGGCTTGGTGTGCGGCCTGCTGCTCGGCACGGCTGCGGGTCTGATCGCGCAGCGCGCCCTTTGGCCCCGCACGGCGATGCAGACTTTCCTGGAGCGTGCGGCCGCACAGCTCGACCTGTGCGCACGAACCCTGAGTGGCGGCGAGCGCAGCAGCGAAGGCACCGCGCCGGGTCAGAACCCCGGCACCCTCGTGAGCACCTACGCGAAACAGCTGACCCTGCTGGGCCGGCTCCACGCGCAGGCCCACGCCGAGCCCGTCGAGCGCGCGCTCGACGATACGCGGCGTGCGGAGCTGCTGGCACTCACGCAGAACCTCTTCGACGCCTGCCTGCTGTCGCGCGGGATTGCTCCCGGTGAGACGGGCCCGACCCCGCAGGATGCTGAAGCCGCGCTCGCTTCGCTTCGCGCTGCGCTGCTCAAGCATGATGAGGCACTGCGCTCGAGCATCGCCGCCAGCGCCCGAGTCCTGCGCGGCGGCACGCCGGAGGCGGGCTTATGCCTGGCCGAAGCGCAGACGGCGCTCGAGGTGCGGCTCGACGAGGTCCGCGGCCACCGCGAGGTCGCGCGGGCAGCGGGGCCGCAGCAGGTGGACGCCTTCCTGTCCTACGTCGACGCGCGGCGCGAACTCGTCGCCCGCCAGCTCGCGATCGAGGCCTGGCTGGCGGACTGGCGCCGGGCCGTCGGGTCGCGGTCGGCGTCGGTGTAATGTTGGTTGCCTGGATGTACTCAGCCGGACTTTTCCAGGTCGGGTCCGGCTTCTGCGTCCGCAACAGGAGGTGAATTCGTGCTCGAACAAATCGCGTTTGGATCAGTTCTCATTCTTATCACGACGGTGATCCACGGTTCGTGTACGGGTGCGGTGATCTGGGTGCTCCGGCTGACGCACGCGAGCGCGTGGGCGAACCGATCGGCAGCGACCCGGGTGGCTCTGATCTCGGCGGTGGTGCTGATGATGTTTCTTGCCGCGCTCCTCGAGGCCGGAACCTGGGCTGCCGTCTACCTGGCGGTCGGAGCGATCCCGGATTTGGAGACGGCCCTCTACTTTTCCACCGTCACCTTCACGACGCTGGGCTATGGCGACGTCACGCTGGATGCTGGCTGGCGACTGCTCGCCTCCCTACAAGGCGCAAATGGCACCATCATGTTCGGTTGGACCACGGCGCTGGTCATGGCCGTTATCCACCGCATGGCAGTCGAACACGCGGACGCGGCCGATGCTCACTCCTGACTCGGCTAGGGCGGTCGCGCTCAGCCGTGAAGCGACACCGCCATGAACGCCACGTAGGCCGCCACCAGCACCACGCCGAGCGGGCGCCCGATCTGCGGGCGTCGCAGCACCGTCACCCACAAGACGAGCAGCGCCGTCACCGCAACGTTCGCGATCACCACCTGATTGAGCGGCAGGTCGAGCGGCACCGGCAGGATGAGCGACGTGACGCCGAGGGTGAAGAAGACGTTGAACATGTTGGAGCCGAGCACGTTGCCGATCACCATTCCGGTATTCCCCTGGCGCGCGGCCACGATCGATGCGATGAGTTCTGGGAAGGAAGTGCCGGGGCCCACGATCGCGAGGCCGATCACGCGTTCGGAGAGCCCGAATCCCCTCGCCAGGCCCTGCGCGCCGTCGACGATCAACTCGCCGCCGTAGACGAGGCCGACCAGGCCGGCGGCCACGTATGCCGCGGCGCGACCTGTGGAAAGCCCCTGCGCCGCGTGTCTCTCGTCGATCTTCGCCGTGTGCGTGGTGCGCTTGTGGGTCGCTCCGCCCTGCGCCTCCCGGTACGTGTAGTACATCGTGATCCCGAAGAAGAAGAGGAACAGGATCCCGTCGCTGGGCAGCAGCTCGTGGTAGTTAATGTGGTCGAAGTAGAGCTGGTTCCCGGCGACACCGATCACGACGGCGGAGATCAGGCACATCGGCAAGTCCTTGGCGGCGGAATCGGGACTCACCGTCAGGGGCACGATCAACGCTGACACCCCGAGGATGAACGCGATGTTGAACATGTTGCTGCCGAGGATGTTGCCGAGCGCGAGGTCGGTGCTGCCGCCCAACGCGGAGTGCACGTTCACGGTGAGCTCCGGCATGGAGGTGCCGAAGGCCACGACCGTGGCGCCGATCACGAGGCTGGGGATTCCGAATCGCTTGGCGACTGCGGTCCCGCCGTCCACGAGGAGCTTGGCTCCGAGAACCGCAAGCAAAAGACCCGCCAGGGTCGAGAGCGCGTCCATTGGTACCTCCTTTACGGATGTAGCCCGCGGGCTACCCAGCAGCCGGGCCGCGTTACTTCGAAGGGGCGCCGTAGTCACCGCGGACAGTGCCGGTAGCCGGTGGAGTGAAAGAGTGCCGCCAATTGGGGGTGGGCTCAAGGCGTAACCGACACTGGGCCAGCTTGTTCAGCAGCGATATTGGGAAGGATCGCGATCGAGCGCAGACAAGGCTATCTGGGAGAGTCAATCGTTTCGCCGGGACGCGCTGCGGCGTCAAGCGCAGGCCTTCGTGGAAGTCGGCGGCACCCGTCTGAAATAGCGAAGGCGTTGCACACACATCGCACACACGCTCGATG
>JADFNZ010000018.1 GCA_022563135.1 Chloroflexota bacterium
ATCCTCAGCCTTCCGGTCGAAGAGCGTCTCACCGTTGGCGGTCACTTCAAGGCGGCCCTCCCCAACGGGGATGATCGTGACGGGCGCATCGTCGCCGAACTCGTGCCAGATCTCGGTCGCCATCCAGGCGGCCAACGGCAAATAGCCTCAGACGACGCAGTAGCGAATCTCGATAGTGAGCTTGCCGTCGTAGCGGTCCTGCATCTGTGCCCTCCTTCACCGTCTCTGTCCTGCACCTAGTATACGCGCTAATCGGCCTGCGGATCAGCCAGAAGCTCGCGCACGCGTGCTGCGATCGCCAGGCTGGCCGTCATCCCCGGCGATTCTATGCCGCCGAGATGGACGTAGCCGCGGTCGTGCCAGATCAAGAAGTCGCTTGGCGGCTCGCCCTCGCTGTAGAGCTTGGTCCGGTAGCCCACCTGGCCCGGCAGCAGGTCGTCCGCCGTCAGCCACGGCAGGTAGCGCCTTGCCGACTCGACGAACGCCTGGCGCCGGGTGTCGTCCGAGCGATAGTCGAGCGGCGCGCCTTCGCGCAGCCACTCCGTGTCCGGGCCAAGGTGCACGCTGCCATCGACATCGAGGGTCACGTGCACGCCGAGACCGGAGCGGTCCTGGTGCGGCAGAGGGTAGATGAGGCGTCGCAATAGCTTGGCCTTCGCAGGCGTGACGACATCGTAGTAGCGACCCTTGTTCACGCTGACGCGAAAGCGCGGCGTCGCGTCGCTGCCATCGAGCGGATAGCCGAGCATCGCCGCGACGCGCGCGGCGGCCAGTCCGGCGCTGTTCACGAGGGCGCCCGCCGCCAGAGTCGACTGCTCACCCGCTGGATCGCGGAAGGTGACGATCATACCGCCGCCGTCGCGCTCGAGCGCCGACACCTCGTGCTTGAACGCGATCATCGCGCCGTTCGACCGGGCAACGCTGAGGTACGACCGCATCAGCCCTATCTGGTCGATGACGCCGGACGAACCGGAGTGGATCGCCGCGACGGCCCGGACATCGGGCTCCAGCCGCGCTACCTCTTGTGCGTCGATAAGCCGCAGATCCGGCACGCCGTTCTCCTCTGCGGCCGTCTGGAGCTTCCGGAGCGCCGGGACTTCGTTCTCATCGACGGCGATGATCAGCTTCCCGATGCGCTCCGTCCGCACGCCATGCTCCTCCGCCCAGCGATAGAGCAGGCCGTTCCCCTCGATGCAGAGTCTCGTCTTCAGCCAGTCCGGCGGATAGTAGATGCCGGCATGGATGACGCCGCTGTTGTGCGAGCTGTTCTCTAGGCCGTAGCTCTCGCGGCGCTCAAGCACGGCGACCCGCCGCGTCGCCGACAGCTCAACGGCCACCGCGAGCCCAACGACGCCCGCACCGATGATCGCAACGTCAACGTCCCGCGGCTGAGCTGCCATGCGCTGGATTGTACCACTCGCGAGCAGGCTGGGGCGCCCTACCCTTCTGGTACACTGCCCCGTGATGTGCGGCCGCTTTACCCTTACGGAACCGGCGGCTGAGGCGCTGGCGCAGGAGCTGGGCGTGCCGGTCGAGTCGCTCAGCAACTACCGGCCGCGCTATAACATCGCCCCCACCGACGATCACTGGATCGTGCGGATGAAGTACGAAGAGCGGGAGCTCCTCCCGGCGCGCTGGGGGCTAGTCAACTCCTGGGCGAAGGACCGGAGCCGGGCGGCGCGGCAGATCAACGCTCGTTCGGAGACCGCGCACCAAACCCCGGCATTCAACAATGCATTCGCCCAGCGGCGCTGCGTGATACCTGCCGACGGCTTCTTCGAGTGGGTTGGCGCGAAGCAGGCGCGAAAGCCCGTCTGGTACCATCGGCCGGACGGCGGCCTTCTGCTCTTCGCTGGGCTCTACGAATCCTGGCAGCGCGAACCCGGCCAGTGGGAGCGCACCTTCACGATCCTGACGACCGAGGCGAACCAGGTCGTCGCGGACGTCCACGACCGGATGCCGGTCATCCTGCCGGATGAGCGCGTCGACGCGTGGCTCTATCAGAGTCGCGAGGACCTTGAGGAGCTACGGTCGCTCCTCGCCCCGGCACCGGACGAGCTGCTCATCGCCACGTACGTCTCGCCCCGCGCGAACAGCGTGAAGAACGACGACCCGGGCATTTTGGAGGAGGCAGCCCAGCCAGAGCTGGCCTGATCGCGCTATGTGCAGAAGTATTAAGACGCTACGCCGAACCGGAGACCCAGCTACGGACGAAGAGATCCGCGCCGCCGCGCTCCAGTTCGTTCGGAAGGTGAGTGGCTATCGCACGCCATCCCGCGCGAACGAGAAGGCGTTCGACGCCGCGGTCGAGAAGGTCAGCCGCGCGTCACGGCACCTCCTCGACTCGCTGGTGACACCGCCTCGCGATCGCTAGGACTGCGTCAGATAGACGATTAAGCCATCGAGCGGCGCGCTGGACGTCACCTCGAAGAATGAGAGGTGCGGCATTCCCGCCCCGTCCAGCGCCAGCGAGACGAGCTGGCCGAGCGCCCGGTCGCCCGCAGTAACGATCTCCTCGACCTCCCAGCCTGCGTCTGTGCGCGTCGCGTAGCGAATGACGCTCTTGTCCGAGAAGGCCACGTGCGGCACGCCCTGGGCATCGAGCGCGAGCGAGCTGTTGCGTCGCGTGCCGAGCATGCCCTGCTCGACCTCGTCCAGCGTACCGACCTGTTCGACCGTCCAGGCATCGCCGTCACGTACGGCGTAGAGGACGCGTCCGCTGGAGCCGCCTAGGTCATCGTAGAACGAGATGTGGGGCCGGCCCGCGGCGTCGAACGCGAGCGACGAAAACTTGCCCACATCGCCGTCCGATACGACCGTCTCGATGGTCCACGAGGCGCCGTCGAAGCTCGCGAAGACGAGGTCGCCGTCGCGGTCGTTGTAGTAGGAGATCGCGGGCAGGCCGTCCGGGCTCACCGCGAGGCTGACGTTGAACTCGTACTGGATCGGGCCGCTGCCGATGGCCGTGATCGTCCACGTGCCGTCGCGCAGCTCGTAGTACTCCACGCCGTCCGTCCTGTTAAACTGCGCCGGATCGACACCGGCCGCGCGAACCACGCCGTCGGCCCCAATAGCGATCGTGCTGTCCCAGCCGTCGTGGCCGTCGTCTTCGGCCGCGGCGATCGCCCACTGGCTACCATCGCGGAGAGCATAGGTAAGGTCGCCGAGCGCCTGATCAAAGTTGTCCGCCTGGTGGTCGTGATATACGACGTTCGGCCGGCCCAGCGGGTCGAAGGCGAGGCCGATCGGGCCGTAGAAGTAGCCTTCGACAAACTTGTCGGGCGACCACCCATTGGCCGCGGCGGCAAACGCGACGAAGCCCTCGCCGATGTCCTCCAGCAGGTACACGATTGCGGGCGAACCGCTCGCATCCAGAGCGAGGTCAGGCTTTGTGCCGGGGCCGATCAGCGTCGCGACCCAGCCGGCGGTGGTTGAGGCTGAGAGCGCCGGGAGATCGGGCGCTCCGACGGCCCCGCCGTTGTCCTCCGTTGCGTCCGGGGGACCGCCGGCCCCGCCTGAGCCTTCGCCGTTGTCGGACGAGCAGGCTACGGCGGCAATGGCGGCGATAGCGATCACTGCGAAGAGCAGCGGCAATGGACGGCGCATGGTGGTTCCCTCCAGATTTCGATCCCGCCGGTCATTCGGCGAGGACTATCACGCTCCAGTCTGCCCGTTTCGCGTCTTCAGGAACGTGATATCGATCACCAAACAGGCGTGAGCAGGAACACGGATTCGCTCGCCCGCCAGTCGTACCATGCGAGAGATGGCAGAGCGGACTGAGCTTGCGCGATGGGTTCGCTCGCTCCTCTGGGGAGCGGCGATCATGGCGCTGATCCTCGCGATCGCGGTGCCCGGGAACTTCGCGATCGGCCGGGTGATCCACTGGGAGATCGTCACCGTGCTCGGTCTTTTCGGACTGGCGGCGTTCACGCTGATGAAACGCTTCGACAAGATCTAAACAGCACGTACAAGCGTCTGGCCACGCGAGCGCCTTGACGGCCTCTGGCCTGCCGTAGTAGAATCTCGCATCAATAGCAACGGAAGGAGGGCCCGAGCAATGTCCAAAATAAACACCGTCCTTGTTCTCGTGTACCTGCGTTCCAGGGCCTTCATGCCGTAGGAGCCGACGCTCCCATGCTGAACGGCCGGGAACGCCCGGCCGTTTTCATTTGTCCAGCGTGAGGAGCTAACATGCCCAACGAGCCCACCACTCGCCAGATACGCGCCCTGCGAAAGGGGCAGGCGAAAGGAGAGCAACACCGCCAGCTCAAAGAACGAAGGCGGCAAGGTCTAGACGGGCGCGACCGGCTTCGCGGTCCTCCGCGCCGTAACGACTGGGGCGACGACTACCTCAAAGACCAATTCGAGCGGATGCGACGCCCCAGGCCGCGACCGTTACGAGTATCCCCGCCCGGAGAGGCTGCGGCTGACCCTGACACCGAAGCGACGGGCACCGTGATCCAGGTGCGCTCGGGCGACTCGCTGGTCGCCTGGCAGGGCGCAACGATCAGGGCTACCCTGCCGCCCGGGCAGCAAGCGCTCGAGGCCAACGACCGCAGCCCGCTGGCCGTCGGAGATCGGGTGCTGCTGGAGCCCGCCGGCACTGGCGTGGCCAGGATCGTCGCGGTCCTGTCGCGCCGCTCCGCGCTCCGCCGCGATGTCTTCGATCGGAGCCGCCACCCTTCGTCGAGCAGAGCCCAGGTGCTCGCCGCAAACATCGATCAGGTCATCGTCGTCTGCTCGCCCAAGGAGCCGCCGTTCCGCCCAAAGCTCATCGACCGCTATCTCGTCGCGGCCTCGCGGGATTCGCTGGAGACGGTGGTCTGCCTCAACAAGTGCGACCTCGGCGTCCCCGACGACGTGCGCGCCGATCTGGAGGGATACGCTCGACTGGGCGTGCGCTCGATACGCTCCAGCGCGATCAACGGCGCAGGACTCGACGACCTCCGCGGCTGCCTGCGGGGGAAGATCTCCATCTTCACCGGCCACTCCGGCGTCGGCAAGAGCTCACTCCTCAACTCGCTCGAGCCCGGCCTCGCGCTCAACGTTGCGGAGGTGACACAGGCTACCGCCGGGCAGGGCAAGGGGCGACACACCACCGCGTCGGCACGTCTCATCCCGCTTTCGCTGCCTGACACGTTCGTCGTCGACTCGCCGGGCATTCGCGCCTTCGGCGTTCGCGGCATCCGCGCGGACGAACTAGCGGCGCACTTCTCGGACATCGCGGCGCTCGCCCGCGCCTGCCCCTTCCGCGACTGCCTCCATCGTGGAGAGCCGGGCTGCGCGGTCGCGGCAGAGGCGCAGCATGATCCGTTCCTGCATCGACGGCTTGAGTCCTACCGCAGCTTGCTGGCGGAGCTATAGAATCGTGGGGCAGATCACACACGCGGCGTTTTAAATCCGCTATGGTGAGGCGAACAGCGTAGACTTCAGGAGGCCGAATTGTGCAGATTAGCGTCACACCAGCCGCGGTCGAACTCCTGAAAGATCGGGGTGGAGTCCTGGCCCTAGACTTCATCCCACCGCTCACCTGACGCGGTACTGCGGAGGTGTCGGTCGACACCTACCTGAAGCGCAAAAACCTCTCCCTCTACCGCCCGCTAGAGTTCAAAGGCGTCAAGCTGCTCATCGCGCCCTCGCTCGCCAATTGGGCCGAGGCCGTGCAGCTGGACGTCAAGCAGTTCCTGATCTGGAAGTCGTTCAACGTTGCGGCGATTCCCAACGAGCACCAGCACGGAGCGAGCTGCCGGCATTAGCTTAGCCCGCTACGGCGGCCTCCATCTCCTCTGCCCAGCCTAGCAACGCCTCGTCCGCGCCGAACCGTGCCGTGATCTGCAGGCCGAGCGGCAGGCCGTTCGCCGCCCGGCCCGCCGGCAGCGTTATCGTCGGCAGGCCGGCGTGGGTCCAGGGCAGATTCATCGCCGGATTGCCGGTCGATGCGAGCCCCTCCGGCGCCGGCCCGGTCGCAGCGGGGCTGACCCACGCGTCGAGGCCGTGCTCATCCATCGCCGCGTGGAGCAGGCCGCGCAGCTCGGCCAGGCTGCGCCGTCCCTCCTCCCGCTGCTCGGCCGTCACTGCCCGACCCTGCTCCACAAACGCCGCCGTCCGCGGCCGGTAGAGCGCGCCGTAGCCGTCGAACCAGACCTTGTGCTCATCCGCGAACTCGGCCGAGATTAGCCACGTGTGACGCTGCGCGATGCCAGCGATGTCGTCCAGCAGCGGAACGCGGCGCACCTCGTAACCGTGCCCGGCGAGCCGCGCGACCTGTTCGTCGAACGCCTGCAACGCCGCCGGTTCGGTCTGTTCGAGGTAGGGCCCTTCCGGTACGCCGAGCGCAGGCCTTTCAAGCGCGGAGGCCCCCGCATCGGAGCGCCAGCCATCAAGCAGCGCGGAGGCGGCCAGCGCTGCGCCGGCAGCGTCCTGGGCGATGAGCCCGATATGGTCCACGCTCCTCGAG
Organism: Chloroflexota bacterium; assembly: GCA_022563135.1. The sequence continues at coordinate 6,458 of JADFNZ010000018.1, forward strand.
AAGTAGAGGATGCCGTCCGTCGGGATGCGGCCGAAGCTAGGCGCAAAGCCCGTCACTCCGCAGAAGGCTGCCGGGTGGATGACAGAGCCGACGGTCTGCGAGCCGAGCGCGAGCGGCGCAAAGCCCGCGGCCACCGCCGCCGCCGACCCGCTGCTGGAGCCGCCGGGCGTATGCTCTCGATCGTGCGGGTTGCGCGTCGGGCCCGGCTCGAACATGGCGAACTCCGTCGTCACCGTCTTGCCGAGCACCAGCGCGCCCGCCTCGCGCAGGCGTGTGACGCAGACCGCCTCCGGCCCCGCGAGGAGCTCTGGTGGCAGCGCAGTGCCACCGCGCGTCAGGAAGCCAGCGACGCGAAAGATGTCCTTGATACCCACCAGCGCGCCGTAGAGCGGCGGCCTGCTCGCGGGCTCCGGATAGCGCGCTTCTAACGCCGCTGCCTCGCGCAATAGCCGCTCACGGCGGCCGTCCTCTGGGAGGAGCGTCAGCAGGAGCGGGTCGAGCTGGTCGATGCGGTCGCACACCTCCGCGATGTGGCCCGCAAGGCTACGCTCACCGCTGCGCAGCGCCGCGACGGTAGCGCCGAGCGGAAGAGATCGGACCAATGGCGAAGACGCTCGCCGCTGCACGTACCTACCTGCCTCTCGATCGAGGGCTCGCGACCGCTCGCCATGCTAGCACACCGCGGCTGCTTCTCAACGCGCGCTGGCGAATGTGGAGGTCCGCCATGAGGCCACTGCCTCGCTACACGACCCCCTCGCGCAGCCATTCGCCGGCCCGCTCGCCGATCATGATCGAGGTCAGGTGGATATTCGCGCGAGGGCACTTTGGCATTACCGATGCATCGGCCACGTAGAGGTTGTCGTAGCCGCGGAGGCGCAGTCGCTGGTCGACCACGCCTAGCGGATCATCAGCGGGCGCCATCTTCGCAGTACAGCTCGCATGAAAGCCGCTGCCCGCAACGCGCTTGCACCACTCCGCGATCGCCTCATCGTCTTCGAGCGCGGCCGTAGGTGGCGACTTCACGCCGGACGCGATATGGGCGAACTCATCGTGTGAGCCCACCTCGAGCGCGAGCCGCAGCCCTTCCGCCAGACGGCGCACGTCGTCTTCGTCCTCGAGGAAGCGGCTCTCGATGCGGGGAAGCTCGTGCGGATCGGCCGAACGAAGCGTCAGCCGCCCCTTCGATTTCTGACGGTAGATCACGGCGCCGATCGCGAAGACGAACGTGTCCGACCGCGTGGGCAGTTGCGACACCGGCATGAGCTGCATGTCGTTTCGCTCCGCGCCGGGGGCGGATGAGTAGCGATAGGTGACCTGCACCACGGGGTCCTTCGCGTTCAGCAGTCCTTCTTTGGCGGCGAACACCGCGCCGAGCATCGGATGGTCGTCATAGTTCTCTCCCACGCCAGGCAGGTCTTGCACGACATCAATGTCGAGCTCGCGCAGATGGGCGGCCGGCCCGATGCCGGAGCGCATCAGCACGGCGGGCGAGCCGATCGCTCCGCACGCCAGCACGATCCGTTCGCCTTCGATGACCTCCGTCGTGCCGCCCGACTCGACCTCAACGCCGGTCGCCCGCCTGCCATCGGTAAGAATGCGGCGGGTCAGGCATTCGCCGTGGATCGTCAGGTTCTCCCGCTGGCGCGCCGGCTCTAGGTAGCAGGTCGCGACGCTGATGCGCCGACCGTTGATCTTGTTCATGGGGTGCGGCGCCAGCCCCGTCGACTGCGGATCGTTATTGTCTTTCGCTTCGGGATAGCCGAGCGCGCGCATCGTCCGCATGAACGCGAGCTGCACCGGCGCGAGCTCGTCCTCCGGGTGGCGGCGGATGGGCAGCGGGCCATCGCGACCGTGGAACTCGTCAGCGAAATCTAGATCGCGTTCCAGCCGCCGGAAGTCCGGCAGCACGTGCTGCCATGACCACTCATCGTTGCCCAGCGCCGCCCAGTCGTCGTAGTCCTCGGGCACGCCGCGCAGGGCGATCGCCGTGTTCACCGCGGACGAACCGCCCACCACGCGGCCTGCCGGCTGATGCATCAGCCGGCCGAGCGAGTTCGCCTCGGCTTCATAGCTCCAGTCGTGGGCGAAGTAGGAGTTGTCGTTGCCGTTGAGCAGGTCCGCGGGCGTCTGCCCAGTTGTGGGATAGTAGGGCCCAGCCTCGAGCAACAGTACCGAGCGCGAAGGCTCCTCGGAGACCCGCGCAGCAACGACGGCGCCTGCGCCGATCACGATAAGGTCGTACTTCATAGCTACTTCCTCGCCATCAGCCTACCTGCCCGGCGAGCGAACACGCACGTGCCGAACGGCCTGAACCGTTGCTACCTTCCCTTTAACGTCAAGGTTCGGTACGATGCGACCGCTATGCCTAAACGACCGTTCCCCGAGCCAACGCCTGAAACGCAGGCCTACTGGGACGCCTGCGGCGAGCACCGGCTCACCCTCCAGCGATGCCTGGACTGCCCCGGCAACCCACCATACTTCTATCCTCGCCCCTTCTGCCCTACCTGCCTCTCCCGCAACGTCGAATGGTTCGAGGCGAGCGGCCGCGGCAAGCTGCACACCTACGTGATCGCACACCGCGGCGCCCCCGGCTTCGACGACGCCGTTCCGTACGTCATCGCTGTCGTGGAGCTGGAGGAGGGCCCGCGCATGATGTCGAACATCGTGGGCGTGGAGGCGAAGCCGGAGAACCTGCCGGCGGATCTCCCGCTGGAGGTCACCTGGGAAGACATCGAGCATAAGGCGCGCGATGGCTCCACACGGCGCACCGGCCTGCCTCTCTTCCGGCCGGCTGCGCAGGGAGCCGCTCGATGAGCCACCCGCTGCGCATGGCCGCCGCCATCGTCGGCGCCGCAGAGACGGAAGAGTTGGGCATCATCCCTGATCGGTCCGCGCTCCAACTGCACGCTGACGCCGCGATCCGCGCGCTGGCCGACGCCGGCATCGAAAAGTCGGAGGTCGATGCCGTGCTCACGGCCGGTTCGCCCTCCCAGATCGCTGAGTATCTCCAGATCGAACCGACGTACGTGGACGGGACGTCCGTGGGCGGCTGCTCGTTCATGCTGCACGTCGCCCACGCGACGATGGCGCTGGCGACGGGCCGCTGCAAGGTGGCCCTGATCACGCACGGCCAGAGCGGCCGCTCGCGCGTCGGCGAGGGCGGACGCTGGGGAGGAGGCGGCGCATCGCTCGCGGGCCAGTTCGAGAGCCCCTACGGCCTGTGGGGAGCGCCGTCGAGCTTCACGATACCGATCGTCCGCCACATGCACGAGTACGGCACGACCGAGGAGCAGCTCGCCTCCGTCGCCGTCGCGCAGCGCCAGTGGGCCGCACAGAACCCGCGCGCCATGATGCGCGATCCGATCACCATCGAGGACGTGATGAACTCTCGCGTCATCTGCTGGCCGGTGCATTTGCTCGAGTGCTGCCTGGTGACCGACGGTGGTGGAGCGCTGGTACTGGTCGCCGGGGATCGGGCGAAGGACTTCCCGCAGCCACCGGTCTACGTGCTGGGCATGGGCGAATCGGTCGAAATGTCGATGATCTCGCAGATGCGCGACTTTACCTCCTCCCGCGCGTTCGTGACGAGCGGGCGTGAGGCGTTCGCGATGGCCGGCATCGCCCACGGCGACGTCGATCACGTGATGATCTACGACGCCTTTGCCCACCTGCCCATCTTTGGCATGGAGGATATGGGCTTCCTCAAGAAGGGTGAGGGCGGCCCGTGGTTCGCGGAGATGCGCTCGGCGCCCGGCGGCGAGCTGCCCGTGAACACGAACGGCGGGGGCCTCTCCTACACGCACACCGGGATGTACGGCATGTTTGCGATTCAGGAGAGCGTACGCCAACTCCGCGGCGAGGCGGCCGCGCAGGTTCCGGACGTGCGCATCAGCGTCGCGCACGGCGTGGGCGGCATGTTCTACGCCGCCGGCACCCTCATCCTCACGAACGACGCGGGCGCGTGACGACCGCGTGTCCCTTCCATCCAGGCCCTACCAGACATCCCCAACGTTCGCCCGGTCCGGCAGTCCCCGGCTCTCCCAATAGCCCTTGCGCTCATCGGCGACGAGTTCGATCCGCTGGATCCACTTCGCCCACTTGTAGCCGTACTTGCCCGGGATAGCCAGTCGCAGCGGGTTGCCGAGCTTGTCCACGCGCTCCCCGTTCACCAGGTAGGCCAGGAACGCCTCGCCCTCGATCAGCTCACGGACCGGGATGCTCTCCTCGTAGCCATCCGCACAGTGGAAGACGGCCCGAACGGCGGAATCACGCACGCCGGCGAGTTCGAAGATGTGGGCGACGCTGACCCCGGTCATCACGGTGTTGTTACGAAAGCCGCCAACACAGTCCATCCGAACCGTTCGCTCCACGGTCGGCATCGCGATGAGTTCGTCGATTCGCAGCTCAACATCGCGCTCGACCTCGCCGGCGATGGTCAGCGTAGCCGCGCCTGTATCGACGTCGGGCACTCCCCAGAACGACAACGTCCCCACCTCGTCCAGCGGCGTCAGCTCGTTCTGGCGCTCGACCCCAGTGAGCTTCTTCACGCCCAGCGTCGCGATAATGAACGCCGCGCTCGCGACCCGCCGCAGCGGATACGGGAGGATGATGAAGACATAGTACGTGAACTTGAGTGTGAATCGCTTCAGCCTACTGTCGCCGGCGTTGAAGCGAATGAACCATCGCCTGACCGCGCTATGCTGGGTATGCTGGGTTATGGTGCTCATGTGTTGTCTCCTTGACACTCTTCGCGCAGGAATGCGCTGATCGCTGCCGCGACCTTCTCCGGCTGGTCCTCTTGGGCGAAGTGGCCGGCCTGCTCGATCACTTCCAGACGCGCCCGCGGCAGCGTCTGCACCAGCCACTCCGCGCGCTTCATCGTGAGGATCGGGTCGCGCTTCGCCTTCAGGACGAGCACCGGCCTATTGAACGATGGCAGGGCTTGGCTGATGCGCTCCAGCGTCTGGTAAGTGGCGTCCGAAGGGACGAGCGGAATCTGCTCCGGCCATCGCCGGACGGAACGGCGAGAGGCGTAGTCAGGAAACGGCGCGTAGTACTGCTCTCGCACGCCGTCGCTCATGCTCGACCGTTTCGCGACGCCGATCCGAAATACGAGAGGCATGAACAAGTTTAGCCTCTGGACGAAGAGTGTCGTAAGGGCAGAATTCCGGAACAGCCTGAGAACGGAGGCGAACGGCAGCGCGACCGGCGCCACGAACGTCGACAGCAGGACGACCTTGCGCACGTTCTCTACGTGGTCGATGGCGTAGTTCATGCCGATCAGCCCGCCCCAGTCGTGGAGCACGAGCGCGACGTCCTTCAGGCCCATCGATTGGATGAACTCGCTGACGATCGCGCAGTGCTGCTCGAAGCTGTAGTCGGCGCCGGCCGGCTTGTCGGACTTGCCGAAGCCAACCAGGTCGATCGCGAGCGCCCGCTCTGTCTCCGCCACCGTCGGGATGATATTGCGCCACAGGTACGACCACGTCGGATTGCCGTGGACGAACAGCACCGGCCGGCCCGCGCCTTGTTCGACGTAGTGAATCCGTGCGCCGTCGATGGTGGCGAACCTGCTCTCATACGGATACTCGTGGTGAGACACGCGTCGCTCCGTCGCGCTCGGGCGATTCCAACGAACGGCTGCACTCACAGCAGCCGCCACTACTATTCTCCGGGCTACGAGGAGCGCCGTCCGTATCGTGGCTTACGTGGACGAGGAGGGGCCGGGCCGTAACGAGCAGCATTCCGGCTCGTTCAGATGAGCAGGCACAGCCGCCGGCGGACTGGCAAGGGCCACCTACCCCCCGGCCGCCGGCGGCTGTGCTGATTCAACGCTCGTCCGAGCTTACCCAGTGGCGTCGCGGCGTGAATCGCCGGCCCGGTTCTCCGTAGGACGAACGGTCTGCATGGCAGGTTCGCCGGCTACGGGAAATCGCTCGTCGAGTTCCAGAGCATGAAGCGGCCGCTGGAGTTCGGGACGAAATTGTACAGGTGCAGCATCCAGCCGTAGGTAGAAAACCAGACGTCACCGTTGAGGGGTGGACTGAGGCAGGTCGTCTCGGTGCCACGGCCCAGCTCCCAGTCGAAAGCATCGATCGTGCCCCAGTTCGCTACGCAGAGCCCCAGATGGACGTGCCAGCCCTGCTGCGGACCCGGCGGATCCTGATTATCCTCGTCCGTATTGGTCTCGCCAAACCCCGCCGGCTGCACGGAATCGCTCTGGCAGGGGCCTGCGATTCCGTAGAAGTCACAGACCGCCTGCACCGGCAAGTTGTACCAGACGCCGATGAACTCATCCGGCTGATTCGAGCCCGGGAACCTCTCAGAATAGAGGAGGCCCACAGGATGCCTAAGCTGGTCTTCGCCCGTCACCGGGTCGTAGAACGAGAGGTATTGAGTCTGGAAGTCACCATTGACTAGGTGCACACCCATCTGGGGGACGTACTGGCTGCCCCAGGTGTACCCATCGTCAAAGGCCTGTTGTGGGTCCTTGTACTTGACGGCGGCTAACGTCGCCAGGGCGGCCTGCGTATCGGTCAGCGGACAGGCCTCCCCGAATCGCACAAGCAGGACCAAGAAATCTGGAAAGGAGACCGCTTGATTGCTGTCTAGGTCGTAGAGGAACAGGTAGTCCGGTTCGGGATACGCGGTGTCGAAGTTCTGGATGAGCGCTAGGAAGTCGCCGAACGTAACGGCGCCGTCGGCGTTCACGTCAGGACAACTGAGTAGCGGGGCTGCACCCCAGCCGGTGCCGGCGGTCGCGGGTTTGGGGCTGGTAGCGGGCAGAGCGCCCAGCAGCAGTACGACAACTACAACTGCGACAAGAGCATACCGGGCCGTCATCGTAGATCTCCTCTCCCGCGCCAATTACTACGCTCAACCGCCTGCGCCGGCATGCGCAGGGCGGGGTCAACTACCACAGATGCAGCGGCGTGACCATACCACTCAGCGAGTCGCATAGCCAGAGGCCATATGGCTCCTCTTCAGGGCCAAACGGCCTTCTCTTTCGACACCAGCGCCCGCACGCTCAGGAAGGAGAAATTGGTGTCGGAGGTTACGCAGCCCAACCGACACACATGCCGCGGCACTGCTGTACATTTCCAGGCAGCGCTGTTAGACTCGCTTCCGAGCATGATAGAGGGAGCGCTCGTTCCCAGTTATTCCTGGGCCAGAACGGCGTTCTGAACACCCTCGACATCCGGGAAAGGAACCTCCAATGACCAACCAGGTCTGTTCGCTCTTTGGCATCCGCTACCCTCTTGTTATGGGCGGCATTACGCCCGCGCCGGAGCTAGGCGCCGCGGTATCGAACGCGGGAGGCCTCGGCTGCATATAGGGAGTGATACCGCCAGAACGGCTTCGGGAGCACATCCGGCGCTTCAGAGAGATGTCCGATCAGCCATTCTCCGTCAACATGCCGCTCGCCTTGGGTAATCCGGAGCAGACCAACGAGCGCGCGCAGGTTGTCATCGACGAGCGGGTTCCGGTCGTGATCACCTCAGCGGGCAATCCGAAGCTGCTAACGCAGAAGTTCAAGGAGAGCGGCCTGACCGTCGCGCACGTGGTGGCCGGCACCTACCACGCCCAGAAGGCCGCCGATGCGGGCGTCGACGCCGTCATCGCCGAGCCGACCGAATCCGGCGGGTACCGGGGTCAGAACGAGATCAGTATGATGGTGCTGATCCCCGGCATCCGGCGGGTGCTTCCTGACATTCCGCTCGTCGCAGCGGGAACCGTCGCGGACAGAGCCGGCATCGTCGCGGTGATGGCGCTCGGGGCGGACGGCGTTCAGCTTGGTACCCGTCTCGTCGCGACGAAGGAGGCCTCCTATCCGGACCATGTGCACAAGCTGATCCTCGCCGCCGATGAGACGTCCACTATGTCCGCGGATGGCCGAATTCGACCGCGCATTTCCAAGCCCGAGTTCGCTGAGGCCGTCCTCGGCGTGAAGAACAAGCGAACGCAGATGGGCCAGGTCGCCGCGCTGATCGACGAGATTGTGAGCGTCCAAGAGGTCGTGCGCGAGCTATTCGACGTTGGCCATGAGTTGGCGCAGGATGTCGCCCACAGGTTCGAAGAGATCTCACATAGCAGCGTCAGCTAGGGCCTGGCCGGTGCTACCAGCCTGGCGGTCAGCCGATTTCCAATCTTCCCTTAGACCACCCTTCGGGCCAAACGGCCCTTGAGCGTTGCGTTCGGCACTTTATGCTGGGGTCTAGATGGGGCGCGACCTCGTTTCGGCCGGCTACGACGCAGTCTACGCGAGCGCAATGACAAGCGCGACGATGCGCCGGATCTGGCACGATCTGGCCGAGGGCCCGGACTTTCCGGAGGAGTTCGGTCACATCAGCTTTACCACGCTGCCCGAGCTGCGCAAGATCAAGTACCACCTAGCGCTTGGCCACGGCGACCGGCTCCTCGATCTCGGCTGTGGCTTGGCCGGGCCCGCGCTGTGGATGGCGCGCGAGACGGGAGCGCACCTCACCGGCGTTGACCTCTCGCCCGTCGCCATCAAGGCGGCGGGCGAGAGGGCGGCCGAGCTCGGTCTGGACGGGCAGGCGGAGTTTCGCGTCGGCTCCTTCGCGGACACGGGTCTCGAGGGCAATTCGATCGATGGCGCGATGAGTGAGGACGCGCTTCAGTACGCGCCCGACAAGCTGGCGGCTTTCAAGGAGATCGCGCGCATCCTGCGGCCGGGCGGCCGGTTCGTCTTCACCACATACGAAATCGACCGCGACCGCGCTGCCGATCTCCCAATTCTCAGTGTCGATCGCGTAGAGGACTACGAGCCCGTGCTCGTGGAGGCGGGGTTCGAGGTCAGGCTGTACGAAGAGGCGCCCGGCTGGCCGGAGCCGATGACGGCGACATACTCCGCTCTCCTGGACGCACGCGGGCCGTTGACCGAGGAGATGGGCGAGGCTGCGGTCGGTGTGCTGTTTACGGAGCTCTCGATGACGCTGGAGCAGAAGCCCTACCGCCGGCGTGTGCTGGCCGTCGCGGCCAAATCGTGACCCCGCCTAACCGCGGTCCCTCCGCTCCTAGTCGCACTACCAGCCCGGCGGAGCGTCCGGCATCCAGGCGATGCCCAAGAGCGAATCGCCCCGGTCCCGGGAGACCTGGCGGAAGACCTCCCACTCCTCGGGCTGTACCTCCACCTCGATTACTGGGAAGCCGATCGGCGCTCCGGTTCCACGGCAGACGAAGGTCTGGAGATCGAACGCGTCCACGCCGTACTCGTCCGCGATCGCCTGACCGACCTCCTGCTGCCAGGCCGTCGGCGCGACGCCTCGCCTTGGCACGACACCGGGATTGTGGGACATCGTCCTGAAGGCGGCGGGATGCGCCATCCGGCCGCAGGTAAGCACATGTTGGGCCGGTGGCGGCTCTGCGGCCATGAAGGCGCGACGCTCCAGCTCCATGAACAGCCCGTGCCGGCGGAACTCCGGCAGAATGCAGGCCAGCCCCGCTAGGACCACCACCTGGCGCGGCAGTCGCGGCAGGTCGATAACGCGCGCGTCACCCAGCGCGAAGCCGACGGTCTCCCCATCGCGCTCGGCCAGCGACACGAAGCCCAGCTTCTTCAGCGACCGCTCCAGATAAGTGGCGTTGGCTTGTTTGTAGCACGCATTGAACAGGCCGAGCACCCGCTCCCTCTGCGCGGACGAGAGACGCTCGGCAGGCACCGTCTCGAACTTGAAGCCAGTGAAGCCAGGGTCTGGTGTCAAGAGCAATGCCTATGGATCTTTCGGGAATGAGCGGGTGGCCGCTGGTGCCGTGCGGGCCAGTCGAAACGCCTACCGATTGCAGGATAAGCAGATGGCTGCTTAGCTACCAGGGCCAGACGCCTCTGCAGCTCACCAGGTCACAGAGTTGTTACACTGAGCCGAATTATGCGTGCGATGCGCCTTACCCGGCTGGATGGCCCCAGCGCCCTCGAGCTCGCCGAAGTTCCCGAGCCAGCGGGTGCCGGTCAGCTTGTGGTTGCGGTCCATGCGGCAGGAGTCGGCTTCCCGGACCTGCTCATGTCCCGCGGCCGATACCAGTTTCGGCCCGAGCCGCCGTTCATACCCGGAGTCGAGATGGCCGGCGTCGTTCACCAGTCGCCTGAAGGCTCCCCGTTCGCGATCGGCGATCGCGTCGCGGCTTCTGCGCCGTTGGGGTCGTGGGCAGAATATGCGATCGCCGCTCCGCCGGCAACATTTTCCATTCCCGAGGGCATGAGCTTCGGGCAAGCGACAGCGCTTGTCAACTATCAGTCGGCATACTTTGGGCTCATCGAACGCGGTCTCGCCATCACGGGGGAGACTGTGCTCATTCATGGTTCGGCCGGCGGTGTCGGCAGCGCGGCGGTGGACATTTCGTCCGCACTGGGCCTAAGGACGATCGCCGTCGCCCGCGGCGAGCAGAAACTCACGACGGCAAAAGAGCTCGGCGCGAACCACTGCCTCGATGCTGATAGCGACTGGCTGAGCGAAGTCAAGGCGTTGACAGATGGAGACGGCGTAGACCTCGTGTTTGATCCCGTAGGCGGTGACGGATTCCTAAACAGCGTACGCGCGTTGGGCGCGGGAGGGAGACTGCTCGTCATTGGCTTTGCCAGCGGAATCATTCCCGAAGTGAAGGTCAACCGCCTGCTCCTGAGAAACAGCGCGGTCGTGGGCGTGGCCTGGGGTGAGTTCGTCCGCCACGACCCCACGATGCCGCAGCGCATAGCAACATCGCTCGCAGAGCTCTGGGATGACCGCAAGATCAATCCCCTTGTCGGTGCGACCTATCCGCTGGAACAAGCAGCCGATGCCCTTGGTGAGATCGAAGGTCGGCGCGCCATCGGCAAGGTAGTGCTCACCATTCGCCACTAGTCGCATAGTTCGGCCAACGGCCATCATCGGCCAGCGCGGTCTCGCCACCGGGCGAGACGATCAGGATCGCGCCGCCCTGCTCCATGTCCACCCAGCGCGTCGTATGTGACACTACCCGCCAGAAGATCTGCAATCGCACGCCTCTCGGCTGGCCGAACAAACGCTGCGCCGCCCCGCGCTTCGCCAAGGCACGCGAGATACGTTACGTCTGCGACGTGACGTACCCCGACTTCGCCGCCTTCCTCGGCGAGAAGCTGGGCATCACCAACATCGACCACCGGCGCGCCGAAATCGACACCCCCGAGGTCCGCGCCCGCTTCGAGGCCGGGCGCGCGGGCGGCGAATACAGCTTCGAGCACCGCTCGCGGGTCAACTGGTACCAGGGGCCCGAAACGGCGGGCTGACTCACGCGGGCACAACCGCCGGCGGCGTCGGGATGGACAAAGTGGGCAATTGCCCACATAATGGGCGCCGGCGATGGCCAAACTCCTGGACCATAT
>JADFNZ010000114.1 GCA_022563135.1 Chloroflexota bacterium
TAGCATGTCCATCCTCGTAGACGAAAATACGACGTTCATCATCCAGGGGATCACCGGCCGCGAAGCGGTGAACATGACCCGCGAGTGCCTCGACTTCGGATCGAAGGTCGTCGGCGGCGTCACGCCGGGCCGCGGCGGCCGCGACGTCTACGGCGTGCCCGTGTACGACACCGTGCGCGAGGCGGTCGCCAAGGAGCGGGTCGACGGCTCCGTGCTCACGGTGCCGCCCGCCTTCACCCGCGACGCCGCCTTCGAGGCGATCGAGAACGGGATCAAGCTGCTCGTCATCGTCACAGAGCGCATCCCGCGCCAGGAGGTGGCCGAGATGGTCGAGTTCGCCGGCATGCACGACGCGCGCATCATCGGGCCGAACTGCCTCGGCATCATCTCGCCCGGCAAGGCGAAGATGGGCGGCATCGGCGGCCCGGCGGCGGACACGGCCAAGGCGTACGCGCGGGGGCCGGTCGGCGTCATGTCGCGCAGCGGCGGCATGACGACGGAGATCGCCAACGCGCTCACCGCGGCCGGCCTCGGCGAGAGCACCGCCGTCAGCATCGGCGGCGACGCGATCATCGGCTCCACCTATGCGGAGCTGATGCCTCTGTTCGAGGCCGACCCAGACACGAAGGCGATCGTCATCTACTCCGAGCCCGGCGGCCCGATGGAGGCGCAGCTCGCCGACTACGTGCGCGAGCACAATAGCAAGCTGCCGATCGTCGCGTTCATGGCGGGCCGCTTCATGGACGCGATGCCCGGCATGCGCTTCGGCCACGCCGGCACCATCGTCGAGGGCAAGCAAGACACCGCGGCCGAGAAGATCCGCCGCCTCCAGGAGGCAGGCATCGCCGTCGCAGAGGAGATCGAGCAGATCCCGGCGCTGGTCAAGGAGCGGCTGATATGACTATGGAGACAGTCACATCTCGCGACGGTACGACAATCTCCTACTGGCGCAGCGGGCAGGGATCGCCGCTCCTCCTTGTGCATGGTGCCCTGTCGGACCGTTCCACCTGGATGCTCATCCAGCCAGCGCTAGCGGAGCGATTCACCGTCTACGCCATGAACAGGAGGGGGCGCGAGGGAAGCGGCCCATCTCTCGAGCACGAGCTGGCCCGTGAGTTCGAGGACGTCGTCGCAGTGGTAGACGCAATCGGCGAGCCAGTTCATCTTCTGGGCCACTCGGGAGGCGCGCTGTGCGCGATGGGCGCGACGCTCCTCACGGATCTCCTGCGGAGCCTGATCCTGTACGAGCCTCCTGACGTGAACACCATCCCTAACGCGAAGCGGCTTCGGGAGCTGATTCAAGAGCTGATAGATAAAGGTAGAGCGGAGGATGCTGCGCTCACCTTTCTGAGAACGGGGCCTGGTGTACCCGAAGAAGATATCGAGCGACTGAAGCAGTCTCCCATTTGGCCGCGCATCGTCGCACTTGCGCCTACCCTGCCGACCGAACTCGACGCCATAATTGGTTACGAATTGGAAACTTCCCGGTTTGCTGCCCTCAACATACCGCTCCTGCTGCTGGTTGGCAGCGAGAGTCCGCAGCGGCTGCGAGCACTCAGTGACGATCTGGCACGTATCGTGCCCAACGCGCAGGTGAGAGAGTTGGTCGGGCAGCAACATGGGGCGCACATAGACGCTCCCGAACTATTCGTATCAGAAGTCGTGAAGTTTCTCGAGAGGGTCTAGGAGTCTCGCTATGCCCATGTTCGTCCACCTGGAGATCGACCCAGACGCCGCCGCGGACGTGGAGCTGGCGAAGAAGCTCGTCGAGGTCTGCCCTGTGAACATCTTCGCGCAGGCGGACGACGGCAGCGCGCGCGTCGTCGAGGAGAACGAGGACGAGTGCGTCCTCTGCGACCTCTGCGTGCAGGCCGCGCCCGCAGGCAAGGTGCGCGTGATCAAGCTGTACGAGTAGCGCCCTCACCCCCGTCCCCTCTCCCTCAGGGAGAGGGGCGATTGGCAGACGGCTATGGCAATCGAGGGCTTGGGATGAGGGAGAAGCTCTGCGTGCAGGCCGCGCCCGGCAAGCCCGGCGGCCCGTCTGGGGTGCTCGTGATCAAGCTGTACGAGTGAGCGAGGTTCCTGGCCTCGCTGGTACGGCCGAGCCTGGGGAACCCGAGCGGCCTTCAAGGGGCGACGTAAAATGGACAACCATCGACGGACATTGCGCTTGTTTCAGCCGACACTTTAGGAGCGATTCGCATGAAGCGAAGTGAGCTGATCTGGCCTCTCATCGTGTTAGTCCTGCTTGCCACGTTTCTCACCTTCCGCTTTTGGGACGATTTGGCGGAACTGGTCGAGGAGGTAAGGCACGCGGGCCAAACGGAGCTACACCTGACCGCGACCAGCGTCGATGTCTCAGTCAGTGAGGATTCGGGCGAGAGCCAGGCGCGCGTCCGCGTTGTTTTCTCTTTCAGGAACGAGGGAGAAGAATCGACTCCCGTATTCGCCGACGACTTTATCCTGACAGACGGCGAGCGGAGTTGGACCGCCAGCGACACCGCAGGCGCGCTCTCACTGGCCCTCCTAGGAGACCTCGGCCCAGGGCTCAGCCGCTCGACCTCGCTTCGGTTTGTCGTGCCGTCAGGCGCGATCGGCACAGATCTCGTCCTTGCCGTCTCCGCGAACAGCGTTTGGGCCAAGACCATGCAGCTATGCCTGCCGAGCGTTGACGCGGTGCGTTCTGTCGGCGGTAACCTCTCAAGGACGGTGTCTTGTTGAAGTATGGAAAGCTAAGCCACAATCTCAGAGCATCGCAGGCTCACCGTCGGGGTCTGAAGACCCCGACCTACATTCTTCAGACGTTCGCCCTACCCCGCCAGGAGCTGCCGGGCGATTACTTTCAGCTCCAGGATCGGCTTCACGCCCTCGAAGATCGGCAGCACCAGCGCGTCGGCGACGTAGCGCGCGACCGGGTCCTCCTCCGAGTAGCCCCAGCCCCCGTGGATGAGCTGCGCCTCCTGGCTCACCCAGACCGCCACGTCGGACGCGAAGAGCTTGCACATCGCGGGCTCCATCGCGACGCGCTCATCCTCCGCCATCGCGCGCGCGGCGGCGTAGGTGAGGTGCCGCCCTGCCGCAACGTGCGTCGCCATGCGGCCGATCTTGTGCTGCGTGAGCTGGTACTCGGCGATGGGCCGGCGGAACTGCTGGCGTTGGAGCGCGTAGTCGCACGCCTTCTCCAGCGAGGCCTGACCGACGCCGGTCGCGCGGCCGCCGGTCTGCAGCCGCCCGGCCGCGAAGGCGCCCATCTGCAGGTAGAAGCCGCGATTGAGGCCCGCCTCGCCGCCCACCAGGTTCTCCTCCGGCACCCAGTAACGCTCGAACGCGAGCGTGAACGAGTGCATGCCGCGGTAGCCTGGAGTCGGGTTCGCCGTGCCGCTGATCGAGCCGCCGCCCGGTTGCTCCTGCGTGAAGCTGTGGCCGTCGAACGGGTCCTTCTCGACGATGAAGAGCGAAAGGCCGCGCGCGCCGGCGGCGGGGTCGGGGTCGGTGCGCAGGAGGACGGCGAGGATGTTCGCGCGACCGGCGAAGGTCGACCACGCCTTCGCGCCGTCGATGAACCAGCCGGCGCGGCCGTCCAGTTCGCCCCGCCCCGCCTTACATTGTAAAGAGGCCACGTCCGAGCCGACATCCGGCTCCGTGACGCAGATGCCGACGATCAGCTCGCCCGTCGCGATGCGGGGCAGCCAGTGCTGCTTCTGTTCGTCGGTGCCGCCCTGCAGCAGCGCGCGGGTGAGGATCTCCGCACGCGTGATCAGGCTACCCGCGACGAGCGAGGC
>JADFNZ010000115.1 GCA_022563135.1 Chloroflexota bacterium
GGAACGCGTGCTGATCGAAATCGAGGACGATGGCCCTGGAATGCCACCGGAGATTCAGTCCAGGATATTTGAGCCATTCTTTACGACAAAGGCCCCCGGGCAGGGCACTGGGCTGGGTTTAGATATCAGCTATAACATCGTCGTCCACAAGCACCGGGGGGATATCAAGGTGCACTCTCAGCGCGGTAAGACCTGCTTCCAAGTCTGGCTACCCATTAGGTGAAGCTGGCTAAGAGCAGGTCGGGCGTTCGTGTCCCTTCTCCCATTCCAGTTTGGCCCCTGCCGGCGGCCGCACTCCCACATGTGATCTGAGGAGGAGGAAGCATGCTGTACGGCGTGATGATGTTTTCGACCGGCTATGCGGTTCGCCCGGACGAGCTCGCCCGGCTGGTGGAGGAGCGGGGCTTCGAGTCGCTCTGGCTGCCTGAGCACACACACATCCCGGCGAGCCGCACGTCGCCCTGGCCGGGCGGGCCGGAGCTGCCGCGAGAATACTGGAACACCTACGATCCCTTCGTCGCGCTCACGGCGGCCGCGATGGCGACGACACGGCTGAAGCTGGCGACCGGCATCTGTCTCATCGTCGAGCGCGATCCGATCACGACGGCGAAAGAGGTCGCCAGCCTCGATCAGCTCTCCAACGGGCGCTTCATCTTCGGCATCGGCGGCGGCTGGAACGCGGAGGAGATGGAGAACCACGGCACCAACTTCAAGCGGCGCTGGCGGATCCTGCGCGAGCGCGTACTCGCCATGAAGGAGATCTGGACGAACGACGAGGCGGAGTTCCACGGCGACTTCGTCGATTTCGAGAAGATCTGGGCGAACCCGAAACCCGCCCAGCAGCCGCACCCGCCGATCCTGATGGGCGGCGACGGCCCGACCACGTTCGACCGCGTGATCGAGTTCTGCGATGGCTGGATGCCGATCGCCGGCCGCGCGGCGGGCGGCCCGATCCTGGCCGAGAAGATCGCTACCCTCCGCGAGCGCGCGAAGGAAGCGGGCCGCGACCCCGACTCGATATCGATCTCTATCTTCGGTGCGCGGCCGGACCGCGAGTCGGTCGACCGCATGGAGCAGGACGGCGTCGGGCGCGTCATGTTCGGGCTGCCGTCCGCGGATCGCGACGCGCTCCTGCCACTCCTCGATCGTTACGCGGAACTCCTTCAGTAGCCACGATGAAGATCGAGCTCCTGCGGGCCGAAGCGAAGGACCGGCCGGCCGTCGAAAACCTGCTCCAGCTCTACCAGTACGACTTCAGCGAGATCATGGGCGGCGACGCCACCGACAGCGGACGCTTCGAGTTCATCACGCTTGAGGGCTATTGGGAGCGGCCGGACCGCCACGCGTTCCTCGTGAAGGCAGACGGCAGGCTCGCCGGGCTCGCGCTGGTGATGGAGGAGAGCCACTTCACCGGCAAGGATGGCACGACAGACATGGAGGAGTTCTTCATCATGCGTAAGTACCGGCGCCGCGGCGTGGGCCGGGAAGTAGCGACGCGGCTCTTCGACATGTTCCCGGGTCGCTGGGAGGTGCGTGTGGTCGAGCCGAACGTGAACGCGCACGCCTTCTGGCTCGCCGTCATCGACGGCTACACCGGCGCCAAGTTCGAGGACCGCAAGGAAGATAGCGAGCGTTGGCGGGGCCCGGTGCAGTCGTTCGTCAGCGCCGGCGTCTCCGCGAACCGCTAGGGAGGAAGACCATGGCAGATGAGACGAAGCGGCCGTTAGCGCTGATCACCGGCGCGTCCGTCGGCATCGGCGAAGGGTTTGCGAGGCATCTGGCGAAGCGGGGCTACGACCTCGTGCTCGTCGCGCGGCGGAAGGACCGGCTGGACACGCTCGCCGCAGAGCTGTCGTCCGAACACAGCGTATCGTGCGATGTGCTCGGCGCGGACCTCGTGCAGGAGGAGGGCGTCTCCGCCGTCGAGGAGCGGCTGCGCTCCGGCGGGATCGACCTGCTGGTGAACAACGCCGGCTTCGGCACCGTGGGCGCGTACGTGGAGCTCCCGCTCGATCGCGAGCTCGCGCAGATCGATCTGAACGTGCGCGCGCTCGTTCGGCTCACGCATTGTGCGCTCGAGGTGATGGTGCCGCTCAAGCGGGGCGCGATCATTAACGTCGCGTCGATGGCTGGGTTCCAGGCGATTCCGTACAACGCCACCTATGCGGCGACGAAGGCGTTCGTCCTGCACTTCTCGGAGGCTGTGCATGAGGAGGCGAAGGAGCATGGCATAACCGTGACCTGCCTCTGCCCCGGCCCGGTGCGGACGGAGTTTCAGCAGGTGGCTGGCATCGAGGAGGCGGGCGTGCCTGCTATGGCCTGGACGACCGTCGACACCGTCGTCGACTCGGCGCTCTCGGCGATGCGCTCCCGCCGCGCGATCGCCATCCCCGGCGCGTTCAACGCGGCGACGGCGGTCGGATCGCGGCTCATGCCGCGCGCGCTGACCCGTCGCATCGCGGCGTCGTTCTTTAAGGATCGCGGCCGGACGGGCGACGCCTAATCGTGTAGGATTGGGGCGCTATGGAGCCGCTCATCCAGTACGCGAAGACGAGCGATGGCGTGAACATCGCATACGTGACAGCGGGCCAAGGCCAGCCGCTGCTCTGGATACAGAGTTCCGTAGCGAGTTCTGTGCAGCAGGAGTGGAAGGTACCGTTTTTCCGTAGGCTCTACGATCCTTTGCTGCCCTACCGGACGCTTGTTCGTTTTGATTCCAGGGGCCTTGGCCTCTCAGACCGTGATGTCGCCGACCTGTCGCTCGAAGCGCAGGTGAGGGATGTCGAAGCCGTAGTCGATAGTCTAGGGATTGAGCGATTCGCCTTGTTGGGCTTTACACGAGGCGGCCAGATTGCAGTCGTCTACGCTGCTCGGCATCCAGACCACGTGTCACATTTGGTGCTCATTGACGCATTTGCTCGTGGATCCGACTTTCTCGCAATGCCTCAGGTTGAAATGCTTACCGACCTCGCGAGTCGAAACTGGGAGATGTACACAGAAAACGCAGGAGGAGTGAGTATCGGTTGGGAGCGCGAGGAAGCTAGGCAATTCAGCGCGTTCATCAGGGAATCTGTACACCAGGAGACCGCAGTGGCTCTGTACGAAGAGCTCGCTAAGGCGGATGTCTCAGAGCTCCTCACGAGCATTGAAGCACCCACGCTCGTCTTGCGGCATGGAGCGGCAACGATCATCAGTTTGGAGATGTCGAAGGAACTCGCGGCTTCTATCCCCAACGCGACGCTAACTGTGGTCGAAGGCAAGTTGGCCGATAGCGGGGACGCGCAAACGCGGGCAGTGTTGGAGTTTCTCGGTGAGGACTTGCCACCGGCAGACGAGGAAGGCAGAGAGGACGAACAAAGCGGGTCAGCTCTCCCTCAAGGAACCGCAATCATCCTCTTTCTCGACATCGCGGACTCCACCGCGCTAACCACGCAGCTCGGCGACGCCGCCTACCGCGAACGAGAACGCGAGTTGGACGGCGCACTGCGGTCCGCCATCACGGACGCAGGCGGCACGCCCGTCGAGGGCAAGGTGCTGGGCGATGGCGTGATGGCCGTGTTTACGTCGGCGCGGCAGGCGATCGAGTGCGCGCTCCGCTGCCGCGCGGAAGGCGAGAGCGCCGGCCTGCCGCTCCACCTCGGCATCCATGCGGGCGACGTGCTGCGC
>JADFNZ010000019.1 GCA_022563135.1 Chloroflexota bacterium
TTCGAGGGCCATCTGCGCCTGCGGGTCGGACAGCGGCATCGGAACCGGGGGGATGATCCTAAGACCGTCGCGATCCAAGTCGACGCGCTCCGCGATTCCGATGCGGTTGAGCTGATACACGAGATTGCCTGCGCGCTCTTGCTCGACAAACAGCACCCGTTCAGCGTGGACTTCGAAGCATCCAAGCCAGCGGAAGTCGCCCACGATCGCGGCGGCGAGATGAGCAGCTATCCACGATTTCAGGCTCTCGCCAGCGCCCGCCAGGAAGATCAGTTCGCCACGGGCCAGGTAACCATCAACAATCCAATCAACATCGCCGCTGTGCCGGTCGCGCAGCTCGGCAAGAGAGGGCATCGGAAGCGAACCCTGACCTACCCCAAACCCCTTATGGGGATCTGAGGTAGGTAGGTCGCCGCTCGGTGCATACCGCCCGATGCTGGCAGCGATACGGCGTACCTCCGACACCTCCAGCGGAGGGTCACACCGGCTCGCGTTCTCGACCTTCAAGGCAGCCAGGATGGCCTTTACGGATGCTCCGCGCCGTCGCATCGATCCTGCCAGGCTCGTCAGCGTCTTATTCCGAATCGATTCCGGAATCCGCCCCTCGATCGGCTCGGCCACGGTCCTGTGGCCGCTAGCAAACGCGCGGTCTAGCTGCTCTAAAATGGCGTCGTTGCTCAGCGTGATCCCCAGGCCCCGCATCAACGCAATCAAGAAGCTCTGGGTTGAACCAACATCAACGATCTGTTCTGGGATGCCCTGCTGCCACTCGTACACGCGACCGGACGAGTGCAGCGACGGGGCGGCGACTACGTAGGAACCCGTGGCTTTGACGTCTAGGCCGAGATCATCGTGGAAAGCGCCGCCGGTGATCGTCGGCGTTGGGCCAGACGCTCGGACGAAGATGTGGAACCCGGCGCCGGGCTGTGTTCGGCCAGTTCTGACGATCCAGGTGTCGCGTAGCGCGGGGCAGGCGTCGAGCACGTTCTCCAGCAGGAGCTTTCCATCCAGGTCGAGAACGACCAGCCCGCCAGATGGCTCGCCGCAGATGATTCCCACGCCCGTCGGAGGCGTCTCCGTGAAGAGCGCTTCGATCGACTCGACATCTTGAGGCTTTGGGACTGAGCCCCAGCGGAAGCCAGACCGTGGCCGCTTATCGCGGTGTGCTACCGGCAAGACCGCCAGACCAGACGCAATGTACCACGATGCGTTTCCGAGTACCGGGGCGTTGTCCCAAACTGCGGGTGTTGCAGGGTGGACGATCGTCGGGCTACTCATCGCGGCCACCAACCTTGCGCCGCGACCTCGCTCGCTGACCCCGCGCCTTGGCGGACGCGAGGCTGAGCCGTGCGAAGTGAGCTTTCCGTGCCGCCTCCGCACGCCGCTGTCGCTCTACTGCAGGTAACTCGCGGAGTGGGTCTACTTGATCTTCGAAGGAGGCGAGAAAGACCTTACGCGCCTTTTTCGTCGTCTCCCGTGGATCCCGCTGAGCATGAAGCGAGAATGCCGCGATCCTTGCGCGCAAAATTCTCAGGCTGGACGTGGTCGGTGGGGTTTCGTAAGACATAGGCAGCCGGCCCAGCGTCCCAGAAGGGGCCGCGAACGGCCGACTCTACGTCGGTTGTTTTGCCTCCAGTCAAGGTTCTCCCATGGGCGGGCAGCGTACGGGCCCCGCTGGCGGCTGAACTAAGTCTAGGTTAGCGCAGTGCTATCTGGTCGTCAAGTTGCATCGCCAATCACACTCTCGGCCCCACATTTGGCGCAGACCACTGTAGGATACACGCCGAACAGGAGCAGCTCTCTGCCGTGGTCGTCACGCTTCGGTAGCGGGTTAAACAGGTTCTTCGCTACTAGAGTCACTGGAGAGCCGGCACTAGATCGCTGCGACCTTTTGTGTTGCTGAACGAGACGACGAATACGCTGCGAAGTCGACTTCTTGGCAATGAAGCCTGATCTGTAGTAACGGCCGTCTGACTTCTGTCGATAGCCGCGTTCGAGTCGTCTGTCGGGTTTTCGTTCCGTGGCCGGGAACAGTGTTGGAGCCGGCGGGCTTGCTGGCAATTCGTCCAAGTGCGCCGTCGCCATCCGTGCACCACACCCAGCTGCGCAGTAATACGCCCAGCTTTGTTTGCGCGTGCTGGAGGCTGCGCCCGACATCCAGCCCTTTCTTGGAGGCACTACAGCCTGTCACCCAGGGCAATGCGGCGCGCAGCCGCCCATGACCGCTCCTGAGCAGCGGATGCGCCGTAGCGCTGAAGCATCGCCCGCGACCGCCAGCCCGTCACGCTCATCAGATCTGTCTCTTGACCGCCCTCGCTTAGCCAAGCGTGGGCGAACGTGTGGCGGAATAGGTGCGCATGCACCTTGTCCCCCAGGCCGGCCTCGCGCCCGCGCCGGCGCACCATCTGGGCTACTCCACTCCCCGAGAGGCGGTTCATCCTGTCGCGCTTCCGGCTCGACTTGCGGCCGATCCAGAGCCACGGGTTCTCCGGCGCCGCCCGCCGCGAGCGGACCCGGAGGTACCGATCGAGCGCCTTCCCAGCCTTCGCGCCGATCGCGACTAGCCGCTCCCTCCGCCCCTTGCCGCGCAGCCGGATGAGCCCCTGTTCGAGGTCGACGTCATTCTCCGTCTCTTCCTCCGGCATCCAGCGAAGCCCGGCGATCTCGTTGAGCCGCGCCCCGGTGTCGATAAAGAGCCGGAAGATCGCGTAGTCCCGCCTCTCCTCGAAGTCGCGCCCGCGCTCGCACGTCGCGAGGAGAGCGCGCAGCTCGTCGTCACGCAGCACCGGCGGCGGGTTCTCCGGCACGAACGGACGGCGCATCCGCGCCATCGGACTCTGCTTGATCTCGCCTTCCTCAACGAGCCACTTCCAGAGCTGCTGGACGCCGCGAAAGCGGATGCTGGCCGTCGCCGGGCTGCGATTGTCGAGCAGGTGGGTGATCCACGCCTCGCAGTGCTCACGTGTGATGCCGGCCACGGCGGTCGGCATGCCCTGGTCGCGCAGGAACGATGCGAGCTGGCCGGCGCTCTCGGTGTAGGTGTAGATCGTCTTCGGGCTGAGGTTCGCAGCCCTTAGATGCCGCCGAAAGCTATCCAGCGCCTCCAGGATGTCGAGGTTGACATCCCCGGCGGTGTCCGATTCAATGGATTTTATGGGGACTTGCGTCATCGCCGAAAGCTCTCTTCGCCGGACCCTCACAGGTTGGCCAAGTTATACGCTATTCGAGCGCTGTGCGCAGTCCTAACTTTAATTAGGCGCTGTTCGTAGATACGATTAGCGAGCGGGGGTAGCTCAGTGGTAGAGCTCCTGCCTTCCAAGCAGGAAGTCGCGAGTTCGAATCTCGTCCCCCGCTCCAGATTCATTCTCCAGCGTGAATCTTAAGGAGTTGACCTATGGCGCTCTTCGTCGTCGAAAGCAAGCATCCAGCCGAGACGTGTCCCGCCGGCCACCCGGAGATGGGGCCGGCGTTGGTGCGACACATGTCCGCCGATACTGCCACTACCTTCGGCGTCAAGCTGCACGGTGACGCCGTCGTGGACGGAGCGCACACGTTCTACCTGATATTGGAAGCCGAAAGCGAAGAACAGGTGAAGGCGTTCATGGCGCCCTTCTACCAGGTCGGCGGGGTCGAGATCATGGCGGCCAGCTCCTGCGAACAGGTCGTGGCGCGCGCTCAATGCTAGTCCAGCCGCGGCGGGCGGCTAATGCGCCGCGCGAAGTGTCGCAACCGCTGACGGTCGTCCTTGGGGAGACGTGCATCCATACCGGCATCAACCTCCGGACGGAGTGACGATCGCCGCTGTCTGGCACCAAGTCTACCCTATCGGTATGGACTTGCTGCAAGCTGGGCGCGGACGGCGACTCCTGACAAATCCGGGTTCGCTTCACTCCACCCGCGCGGTCGAGTCATCCCCATGAGTTGAGCAAATCGTTCGGAGTTGCGCTCAAGCATCTCTTTCGGAACGTTATCTCGAAAGCCTTCTGTCGGGTCCATGTAGTGGCGACAGAAGTAGTACGAGAGATTGATTCGGAACCCGGGCTTCTTTCGTTCATAAGAGCCGTGGAACGTGTTGCCGTGGAAGATGATGGCTGAGCCTTTGGGGACGATGACCGGGACGGCCTCTTTACTTTTCGACAAATCCCATTCGTCAGGGTAACGACACAACTTCTGACTGCCCGGCACCATAGCCATAACGCCGTCATCAGCTTCGGTGTAATCGGTTAGCGCGTAATTGCAGTTGGCAACTTGTGCATAGGCCGGCAGGGGAACGGGAACTCCATTACCCTGGATATCACTGTGCAAGGCGAGCTGCCCTCGATTCCCTCCCCCCGGGCCTTTAAAGTGCGAAGCGACGCTCGAAAGCACGCAGCTTTTACCGAGCAGATAGGTGATCAGCACAAGGGCCGGTTCCTCCATCAGGACTTCCTCGAAGATACGGCCGTGAAAGAGGAGGCCCATCTGCAACTGGAGACCAGGATGCGTCTCTCCGGTGGTGGTGTCGGGCTTTTTCCCCGTACGCTCTTCCGCGACACGCAATATCCCCTGTGCCAGTTGTTCGACTATCTCATCGGAAAGAGCATTTTCAATCACCGTGAATCCATACGCGTCCAGTTCCGCGATGTTGGATTCCAATCCCCAATCCCGTGCCTCTTGGTAGATCTCGTTGAACTCTTTACTGACTTCCCATTTGCCGATTTCCATTGCGCATCCTCCTCGCCCTTAATCTCTACAGGCACTCGAAGCGAAACGAGCGGTTGGATAGAAGGTGGCGACAACCCTACTGCGTCGCCACGGCCAAGCGGTTGTGTAGCTCCACTAGATACGGCGGCATGTTCGATCGATCGCCGGTGGAGCCGTCCGCGGCTTGAGGAGCGTCACGTTCCAGTTGAGCGAGTATCTCAGGGGTGTAGACCAGCCGCGCCATCGGCAGTACCGACTGGTAGTCGACGCGTACGTTCATATCCGCATCAATGATCTCCCCCTCGCCGACGGTGACGGTCTTGTCCACGATGCGGAAGTGCCACGCGACTGTTGTCGCGCCGGAACCGGCGACGTCTGGTGGCGCGCCCGTGAACACTTCGCAGACCGAAAACGACCTGCCGGCCTCACCGTGGTCCGCGACCAGCTCTTCGAGCACGGTCCGCGCGAAGTCCACCCACGCCGGGCTGGCGAAGGCGAACTTCTTGGTCTCGGCGGTCGTGTGCGCGGCTAGGTCTTCGCCCACTCGAACGTCTTTGGGAGCTTGGTGAAGTCGGCGAAGCCGCGAGCGATCGTCGACGAGCCGAGGAAGTCCTCGCGACCGAGCATGATGCTGAGCTCGTGCGGCTTGCCCTCGAGCCACTTGTCATCCAGGTGGTCGTAGTTCTCCACCGGGCGCATCGCGAGCCGGCTGAACGTGGTGTGCAGCACGACGCGCTCGCCCTCGATCTGACGCGGGTAGTTGCCGTGCCAGATCGACCCGTCCCAGCACGTGAGTGAGTTGGGAGGGCATTCGAGTGGGATGGCGCCGGTCTCCTGCTGGGTCTCTTCTTTGTTGGGTTGACGGCGATGGAGATGGGTCTTCGGAATCACCTTGGTGCAGCCGCCTTCCAGCGTATACTCATCCATGGTCCAGCACATCGTCAGCAGGTAGTTGTGCTTGGGAAACGGCGCCGGCATCCAGCCCTGGTCGGCGTGCAGGGTCAGCGACTTTGAGCCCTCCGGCCGTACACTGGTGATCAGCTGCGACAGCATCGCGCCCTTGCCGCACATCACCTCAACAAGCGCAAGGATCTTTGGATTCAGCACGACCTCCTCGTATATCGGATCGCGACCCAGCAGCAGTGCCGCCGAAATGCCCTTAAGCGGGCTATCGGTCTCCTGGGCCATCCGCTTGCACGTCTCCCGGAGGCGCGCGGTGAACTCTTCGGTCGCAATGTTCGGAATGATCGTGTAGCCCTCTTCACGCATCTGATCGACGTTCGGCTGAAGCCCGACCCCGGCGACCCGGGCGGCAAGCTCAGCGGACAAGTCGAACGGTTGACGTGTCCCGATCGTTTCGGACAGCGTCTTGGTGGTGGTGGTCATGATCTGTGTCCTCCCATCCGCATAGTGGACACATCCTAAGGCCGTTTCGGTCGTTCGTCAAGCGCGCCGTGAAAACCGGCGAATGCTGCGTTGTGGCGGTCAGCCGCCTTGGTGGATAGGGCTGAAGCTGGGTGCATCGAAGATAGCGAACGTATGTCTCGTCGTCAGTGCCCAACCGCCGCCGTTTTGGCCGCTGCCTTCGTATTGGCCTATTCCAGA
Source organism: Chloroflexota bacterium (assembly GCA_022563135.1). The sequence continues at coordinate 6,289 of JADFNZ010000019.1, forward strand.
CTACCGCGCCGTTCCGCACCGCGCTCCCGTACCAGCTCCTCCGCCCGGCGGAGCGCCTGCGTGCGCTTCGGATCGCGGCCGAAGGCGTACCAGAAGAGCAGTGCCACCAGCACCGCACCGCCGATCAGGTTGCCGATCGTCGCAGGGACTAGGTTCCACCAGATCGCCTCGCCCCAGCCCACCCCGACGTCGCCGTGGATCAGCCCGATCGAGAAGTAGCCCATGTTGGCGGGAGAGTGCTGCAGGCCGATGGCGACGAACGCCACGATGGGAAAGAGAATCCCCAGGATCTTGCCGGAGATGGTGCGTGCCGCGGTGGCCAGGAAGGCCGCCATGCCCACGAGCCAGTTCCCGAGGATGCCCGACAGCAGCACGGCGAACCAACCCTCGACGCCCAGCTCCTTGAACTGCATCTTCTCGCCGATGAGTTCGGTCAGCCGCTCGGCCTGCTCCGGACCGATGATCTGAGCGCCGTTGATCAGCAGGCCAACGAACAGCGCGCCGGCGGCGTTGCCCGCGTAGACGATGGCCCAGAACCGCCAGCAGCGCCGGCAGAGGTCACGCGGACGGCGGAGAAACATCTCCGGCAGCAGCACGTTGACCTCGGTGAAGAGAGCCACGCCGGAAAGTACCACCAGCGTAAAGCCGGCTGCGAAGCCAAGACCGAGGAGCAGCCGTGCAAAGCCTTCCTGCTCGATACCAACGGTGAGGACCACAGAGAGCATCGCGCCGAATGTGATGAACGAACCCGCCGCAAACGCCAACGCGGCCTGCTTCACCGGCTCGGCGGAGAGGAACTCCTCCGCGTGATCGACGAAGCCGAGGACGACCTCCTGCGGGAGCCGACGGATATCCCCGCGCGGCTGGAGGAGGACGCCGCAGTCCGGACAGAGCGAAGGCTCGCCCAGGAATGCGCCCCCACACGCCTCGCAGATGCCGACAGCCAAAGATCGCCTCGTGATCGAGCCCGCATCCGCGTTGCGAAGGGCTCGGCTCTACCTGCACGCTACCGCTTACGTATATAGGCGTTGGCCGTGTCGCGCAAGAGGTGTCCAGCTACATAGCAGGGGCGACGCCCTAAGGCGTCGCCCCTGCTATGTAGCTCGTAGTTATCGCTCTAGTGGAGCTGCATCACCGCTTCAATCGCTGACGGGATCTGGCGCGTGATGTCCAGCGTCGCGCCGACCGGCGTCTGCACCTCGATCGTGAACCGCTCGTTCTCGATCAAGGTCGGCGGGCCGTCGACGTCCGCCGACACGTTGATCGTGATCAGCTTCAGCTCGCCCGGCTCCAGCAGCGAGTCCGAGTCGCCCACGATGTTCGTCACGGTATAGTTCACGTCGTTGTCCACCGTGTCGTCGTCCCTGTAGGCGATCACCGTCCGGTTCGTTGTGCCCGTCGGGTTGATCGGCACCGGCTCGCCGCCCGCCGTCGTCGCCAGCGCGAACTGGATGTCGTCGATGACCGTGCCGGTCGCCGTCACCACGACACCTCCGCGCACCTCTGCCGTGCCCCGTGCCTTCTGCAGGCCTGCGAACACCGACTCCTTCCCTCGTTCCGCGCTGAAGATACCGGTCGTCAGCACGACGAAGGCGAAGACCGTGGCCACGACCACGAAGGCGATCAGGATGATGGCGGTCTCAAGACCGGTGATACCATCCTCCTGACGTGCGGTACGGCGTACCATCCGTAGAATCCGCTTCATCCGTCACCCTCCTACTGTGTAGCCGCTCAGCCGGCGTGGCTCGTGAGCTTCCTGCTCCTCACCGCTGCCTCCAATTGGCCGCTTAGGTCAGCCGGGACATATACCGTCCGGCTTGCCCACAGCTCTGGTCAGGCCTCCTGCCCAATCTGTAGGCTCTGGAACAGCATCGCCATATGGGGGAGGGGCGGAGATTCGGGTTATGGCGAAACTTGCCCAGTAGCCGCCCCTAGGTGATCACCCGTCCCGCTTGCCCGCGAAGGGCCGCGACAGCGGCCGCCAGAGGAACCCTGATCGACCCGCCGCAACGATCGCCCAGCTTCAGCACCGCTCTATCGGGGGAACCCCAATAGAGCGGTCTATGCCTCCAGCAGCACAATGGAGATGTGACGTTACGCCCAGAAGAGACGCAACGGCGGCGAGGGAGCGCGCCTCCTGAGCTACCGCACTCTGCCAGCGACAAGATGAGCAAACAGCAACGTCCTGACACCTCCGAGGGATGGCTGCCGAGTTGGGTCCGCTCCTGGGCGCAAGACAGCGGCCTTCTGCTGATCTCGCAGCTGTTCACGGTGATCATGACCTCCACCCTCGCAGTGCTCATCGCTCGGAGCCTTGGGCCGGCGGAGTGGGGTGTGTTCTCCGCCCTCCTTGGGCTAAGCCTCGCCTTCTCCGCCTTCGTTGGCCTCGGCGTCGCCACGTGGCTGCTGCGGGAGCTCTCATCGCTCTGGGCACGAGAGGGATCTCCCGGCGAGGATACCCGCCGTGAAGTCGGCCGGCTGCTCGGCGGGACGCTGACGATCAACGCGCTTTTGGGCGGTGCGCTAGTGCTTGCCGCGTTCGGAGCGACGAGGATCGCCGGCTGGGGCCCAGACCGCTCACTGGCGTTGGTGGGCCTGACAGCCTACGCGGCGCTGCTGGCGACGACGAACGGCCTAGAGACGGTCTTTCGCGCCCGCCGCGAGCTGCGCCTGGTGGTACTGGCAACGTTCCTGGAGAAAAGTGTCCTCCTTGGCCTGATCGCGCTGTTTCTACTCGGGGGCGTGAGCCACGCGGGCATCGCCGTCGGCTACGTCGTCGCCGGGACGGGCCGACTGGCGTTCAGCGGCATCAGCGTGATGCTCGCGGGCATCCGCCCGTCCGCGCCCTCGCTTCGAACGGCCTGGCAGTTGGCGAAGCGCTCCCTGCCGTTCGCGCTGAACACCACGTCGCTCTACACCATCCCGCGACTGGATGTCTTCCTCATCGCCGCTCTCTCGGCCTTCTCCGCCGGCTACTTCGCCATCGGCGACCGCATCGTCGGACCGGCGCTGCTGGTCGCCGCCTCGGCGAGCAGCGCCCTGTACCCCTTTCTCGCACGAAAGCAGGCGGGGGCGGGCAGCTGGAAGGCGGCGGCGCTGCTAGGACTGGTGGGGGCGCTGCTAGCAGCCGGTGGCATCGCAATGGCGCCACTCCTGGTGCCTGCCATCTTTGGTGAGGCGTTCGCGGAGGCCGTGCCCACCGTGCAGGTAATGCTGCTGATCCTTCCCTTTAACTTCTTCGCAAGCGGTATCATCGCGTGGCTCTACAGCAGCGGTCTGGAGCGCAGAGTGCTCCTGGTGACGGCGGTCGGAGGGATCGCGGGAACCGGCGCGATCGTGGCCGGCCATGCCCTGGCGGGCGCGGCCGGTGCGGGCGGCGGCTATCTGTTCCGCCAGGCGTTCTTCGCCGTCGCACTCGCGGCGCTGGCCTTCTCCCATGAGCGGGAGACACGCGTTCGCCTGAGGATGTCGCAGGCTGATCAGAGCGTGGCGCTACCGGAGCAAAAGGCCGCATGACCCGCCCGCTCGTCTCCGTACTGACGCCTTCCTTCAACCAGGCGCGCTGGCTGGGCGACAACCTCCGCTCGGTCGCCAATCAGAGCTACCCGTACATCGAGCAGATCGTGATGGACGGCGGCTCGGCAGACGAATCGGCCGCCGTGCTCGAGAACGCCCCGAACCACGTGCGTTGGCGCAGTGAGGGCGACCGGGGCCAGTCGCACGCGCTGAACAAGGCGCTGGCCGAGAGCCGGGGCGAGATCATCGGCTGGCTGAACTCCGACGACGCCTACTTCAGCCGCGGGGCGGTCGCCGCTGCCGTGGAGCTCTTCGAACAGCGACCGGATATCGACATCGTGTACGGCCACGCCGCGCTGGTGAACGGCGACGGCCTGATCCTCCAGATGATCTGGACGCCACCGTTCAGCTATCGACTGCTCGGCCTCCACAACTTCATCATCCAGCCGGCCGCGTTCATCCGCCGTTCCGCGCTGGGCGACAGGATCGCCGACGAGGCGTACGACTTCGCGATGGACCGCGAGCTCTGGCTCCGGCTGGGGCGTGAGCACGCGTTCGCCAGCCTCGATCAGGTGCTGGCGATCGACAGGCAGCATCCGGATCGCAAGACGAGCGCGCGGCCCGATCTGGCCCGCGCCGACAGGGCGCGGATCGAGGCGGCCTACCCCGTGCCGCGCGGTGCGTGGGCGACAGCCACGCGGAAGGCGCTGAAGATCGCCTTTCGCTTGCTCGGGATACGGCTACTCCGGCAGGCGTCCGGCCCGCTCGCTTTCGCCGGCCAATCCGACGGCTTCCGCCGTCTCGCCGTGCGACAGCTCGCCGTTCCTCGCGCCGCCATGGCAGCGGCCGGCGGCGAGCCCAGCGCTGAGCGGCTGCCGTCATGAGCGCGGCCGTAACGCTCGTAGCGCAGCGCCGCCACCTCGCCACCCCGGCGATGGCGATCGGCGGCACGCTCCTCGCGGCGACGCTCGGCTGGGCGTTCGCCCTGCAGCCGGTGATTCTGCTGGCGCCCGTGCTGGGACTCGGTCTCGTCCTGCTACTCGTGAGCGCGCCGGCGCGCGCGGCCTTCATCGTGTTCGGCGGCCTGGCCGTGCTGCAGATCTCTGATGACCTCACACCGATCAAGATCGGCTACATGGTGGGCGCGGGTGTCGCTATCGTCGCGGCGCTGGTTCACCTCCGCGGGCAGACAGATGCACCACCGTTCCGCTCCTTGCAGGCCGTCGTCGCCTTCGCGACGCTCCTCGGAGCCGTTGTAGTGGTATCCGCCGCCGTCTCGGCAACGAACGGCACGCCGGCGACGGACTGGCTGCGCGACGCGGCGCCCTATCTCCTCTTCGCGACCACGCCGATCTTCGCGCTTGACCTAGAGTCGTCGACGCCGCGAAAGCTGATCGTGGCGATGCTCGTGGCGGCCGGCCTCCTCGCCATGCTCTCCTTCACCGTCGAGTGGTTCGACCGGCGTGACCTGGCGACACTGCCGCTCGACCGGATCGCGCTGCCGAGCCCCTTCCTACGATCGGCCCTCTACCTCTTCGCGCTCAGTTCGGCGGTGCTTGGTGTACGCAGGCACGCAGCATGGATACTCACGGCCGCGTTCCTTCTCTCGCTCACCTGGCTTTCGGGCGGCCGGGCCGAAAGTGTGCTCCTGCTCATCGTGATGCCGCTCTTCGTCGTTTTCGCGGTGCGGCGAGGGGGTGGCATCATCCTACCCGCGGGGCGGGCGGCCCTGGTTATTGGCGCGGCCGCGATCTTGAGCGTGCTGCTTGTGCTGGGGCTGAGCCGGGTCTCAGACTTCGACACGGACCGGCTGACCGGCCGGCTCGGCATCATCGGCAGCGGCTCGGCGAACCCCGGTACTGACCAGAGCTTCCAGGAACGCGCGGTCCAGACCCGCCTGGCGTGGCGCGCCTTCCGTTCGGAGCCGCTGCTCGGCACTGGGCCAGGCCACGTGTACGAGTGGACCACGGCCACGGGCAGGCCCAAGGCGTCCTTCAACATCGACACCGGCCTCGCCTTCCCGGCGAAGTTCGGCATCGTGGGAGTCGTCGCGCTGGCAGCGCTTACCGCAGCGTTCGCATCGCTTCTGCGCCGGGGTGGTCGCGCCGGCGGGATCAGCGTGCCCCAAGCCGCACTTCTGGGTCTGGGCGCGCTAACCGTGCTCAGCCTGCCGCTGGGCATGCCGCTGGAGGACAAGGGCTTCAGCTTCGGCCTGATCCTGCTGCTGGCGCTGAGCCTGCCGAAGGAGTCTGCTCAACCGTGAAGATCGTGTGCGTCTCCAACGGCCCCCTCCCCTATCACACGCCGATACTGAACGAGCTCGCCAAGCTCGCCGACCTCCACGTGATCTACATGTCGAGTGGCCACCCGATGGGCAGCTTCCAGGACGTCTGGGGCGTCGAGCCGGAGTTCAGCCATTCGACATATTGGTCGCTTTCGCTCGGGAGCCACGCGAGCGACTTCCGCGCCCAGTTCTCCCTCGGCGTTAGCCTCCGGTTGCGAAAGCTGAACCCAGATGTAATCTTCTTCAGTAGCTGGGGCCCGCTCGTGCTAGAGCCGCTCCTCTGGAAGTGTCTTGCCCAGCGCAAGGCGGTCATGTGGGCCGAGAGCACCAGCTTCAGCGGCCTGTTCAGGAGCAGGGTGGCCAACCTCATTCGCCGCCGTATCCTCTCACATGCCGACGCCTTCGTCACCAACGGTACCCAAGCGACCGCCTACTTGAAGACGCTTGGCGTGGGCGACGAGAGGATCGTTTCCTCATGTCTCCCCTCGCGCGGGTCAACCGGACTAGCCGAGCGCCCGGAGCCGCGTGTACGAACGCAGGCCGCGTCCGACGCGCCCCGCTATCTCTTCGTCGGCCGGCTGATCCGCAGGAAACGGCCGCTTGAACTGCTGACGTCGTTCGCCTCGGTGATCGAGCAGCGGCCAAGCGCAAGGCTGACGATCGTGGGCGACGGGCCGCTGCGGCCGGAAGTCGCCCGTGCCGCGGAGCCATTCGGGACGAGCGTCTCGCTGCCCGGTCGAGTCGAAGGGGAAGCGCTGCACGAGGCCTATGCCGCGGCCGACGTCTTGGTACTGCCGGCGGTGCGCGAGGTGTGGGGCCTCGTCGTGAACGAGGCGCTGGCGCACGGACTCTACGTGGTCGCGACCGACCAGGTCGGTAGCGCCTACGATCTCCTCGACGAAACGAGCGGCGTGATCGTGCCCGCCGACGACCAACCTACGCTGACGGACGCGATGCTCGCCGCCGGACGCAACGGAGTCCGCGACCCTGCCGCGCGGGATGCCCGCATCCGGCGCATGGCGGGGCGCACGCCCGCAGCCTTCGCGCGGGACATCCATCGCGCCGCTAACTTGGCACTAGGAGCGGCTGATGAACGCTGACCGCCCACTCCCGCAGCCGCCGCACCCTATCCTCGCTGAAGAGCAGGCGTGGCGATCCGCAGTCGCGTCGATCCTGGGGGAAGGTGCGGAGCTCGTCTCGGTCAGCCGCTACATCGGCGACTCGCGGGTCTATCGCCTCGGCGAACAGCTCGCGAAGGTCAGGTCGCTCGATGTAGCCCTTCCTCCTGGCGTCAGCAGTCTCGATCGGGAGGCGGAGATCCTTCGCCATCTGGGCCAGAGTGTCGACTATGTCGGGAGCGACCGCTGGGAGGCGATCCTGCTCCCGCGCATCGACGCCGTGCCGCTGGACAGCCTGCTCTCGGCCTGGTCTCTCATGCGGCGGGCGCGCGTGCTCGCCCGGCTCGCGCCGAAGTTACGACGGCTGCACGCGATGGGTGTCGCTCACCGCGATCTGCGCCCAGACAATGTGCTGGTCGCCGACGATGGCGAGCCCTGTATCATCGACTTCGATAGGGCAACGTTGGCCGCGGGCTGGGCGACGGGGCTCGCGGACTGGCTCGGCCTAGCGCACACGGGGCTCTCGCCCAACCCGTTCTGGAAGCTGGCGCTGCTGACGATGGCGCCGAAGGCGGGATCGCTGGCGCGAAGGGTTCGGGCGGTGATCGGCGGAAGTAACGGCCACCAGAAGCGCCCCACCCGACAAGCTGCTGTCGATCCCCTCGGTGCGGCGTGGTCGCTCGCGCAGCGTTCGCCGGCCAACGCGCCCGGGCAGATGGTGGCCTACTACGCCTTCACGTACAGAGGACGCCACTTCCCGGGAGAGCGCCCCTGGTACGCGCGCTGGGAGCCGATCCGGCGGGCAGTCGACTTTCGCGGCAAGCGTCTCCTGGAGTTCGGCTCCAATATGGGCCTGCTCTCTTCCTTCGCAACGATCTACGGGGCGGTGGAGGCGGTCGGCGTGGACCACGATCCGCTGATTATCCAGTCGGCACGGCTGGTCGCACAGGGGCTCGGTACGGGAGCGGCGTTCGAGCGCGTCGACCTTATCGGCGACGCGAGCTGGGAGGAGCGGCTGGCTGGGGCGGACATCGCCGTTGCCATGTCCATCGTGCACTGGCTACCCGAACCGGAACGGCTCCTGCGCTTCTTGGGTAGGCACTCCGAGGTGATCTACGAAGGCCACGATTCGGTCGGCGTAGAGACCGCGAGGCTCCGCTCGGTGGGGTTCGAGGAGATATCGGTCATCGCAGAGACTGACCGCGACCGCTTCCTGCTCCACGGCCGCCAGCGCAGCGCCGCCTAGGAAGCTACGCCGCGATCTGCTCGTCGTCGTCGACTGGCTGAGGGCTTTCGGGTCGCGTGCGAACGCGGGTGCGCGCTGCGGCAGTGCGCCGGAACCCCGCCGCCTGCTGATACCAGGCGATCGTACGTCGCAGGCCCTGCTCGAAGCCGGTGTGCGCCTCAAAGTCGAAGAGCTCCCTCGCGCGGGACGTGTCGAGCATTCTACGCAGCTGGCCGTCCGGCTGGGACGCGTCCCAGCGGATCTCGCCGCCGAAGTGGCAGAGCCGGGCGACCGTCTCCACAAGCTCGCGAATCATGATCTCGCGGCCGGCGCCTAGGTTCACCGGCGCCGGGCCGTCGTAGCGCTCTGTCGCGAGCGCGATACCTTCTGCCGCATCGTCGACGTAGAGAAACTCGCGAGACGCCCGCCCGGTTCCCCAGGCGGTAACGTATTCGTCGCCGCGATCGCGGGCCGCCAAGAACTTGCGGATCAGCGCCGGGATGACGTGGCTGCTCGCCGGATCAAAGTTGTCGCCCGGGCCGTACAGATTGACCGGCAGGAGGTAGATCGCGTTGAAGCCGTACTGCTCGCGGTAGGCCTGCCCCTGGACGAGCACCATCTTCTTCGCGAGGCCGTAGGGCGCGTTCGTCTCCTCCGGGTAGCCGTTCCAGAGATCGTCCTCTCGAAACGGCACCGAGGTATGCTTGGGATACGAGCAGACGGTGCCCACGGTGACGAACTTCTCCACGCCTGCCACCCGCGACTGCTCCATGAGCTGCAGGCCCATGATCGCATTTTCGTAGAAGAACCGGCCCGGGTTCTGCCGGTTCGCGCCGATGCCGCCGACGACGGCCGCAAGATGCAGCACGATCTCAGGCCGCGACCAGTCCAGCGCGCGGTCGACCGCGGACTTCTCGCGCAGGTCGAACTCGACGCTACGCGGCACGGAGACGCGGTTCGCGCCCCGTCTCTTCAGCTCCCGCACCACGCACCGGCCGAGAAAGCCGGCGCCGCCCGTAACGAGGACTGACTTGTCGAACCAGAAGCTTGTGCTCTCCATCGCTCTCTCCTCTGGATGGTTCGGTCACGTCCGCAGACGCCTCCTCCCCTGCAATCTGATCTATGGGGCCAGCCCGCCTTTGACCGGGCTGAACTATCATGTCCATCAACTGGCTGTACTCCCCCATCGCGAGCTCCCTGGAGAGCGTCGCCGCGGCCCACGCGTGGCCCGCCTCACCGAGCGCCGCACTGCGCGCGCCGTCGCGAGCGAGCGCGCTCAGGGCAATGAGCAGCGCCCCTGGGTCCTCCGGCGCGACGACCACCCCGGCGCCGCTCGCCTCGATCTCGTGCGCCGCCTCGCTGGTGTCCTTCACGGCGCCCACGATAGGCCGGCCGGTCGCGAAGTAGGAGGTGAGCTTGGAAGGAAGCGACATCTCCTCGACGCTTGCCCGTTGGTTCACCAGCAGCACATCGGCAGCGGCGAGCGCGCTCGGGTAGAAGCCGGAGGGCTGCATCGGGAGGAAGCGGAGGTTCGGGAGGCCATAGCCAGACGCCAGCCGCTCCAGGCTCGATCTCTGGTTGCCATCGCCCAACAGCGTGAAGAGGAGGCGCGGCTCCTCGCGAGCAGCGATACGAGCGGCCCGGAGGACGTTCTCCAGGCCCTGCTTGGCGCCCATGTTGCCCGCATGGAGGCAGACGAACGCCTCCTGCGGCAGGCCGAGCCGATCGCGAGCGGCAGATCGGTCGATCGCGGGCGCGGAAACATGCGTCCAGTTGCGCACGCGCCGGATGCGCCGCGGATCGATGCCGAGCGATTCGACGTACGGCCGGAATCCCTCAGCGACGATCCCCACTGCCGCTGCACCGCCCAACGCCCAGCGCTCGACGCGGCGCACCAGGCCAGCAAGGTGAGTTGCAGCCGCGACCACACCAATGCAAGTGTCATTCGATTGGTACACTGGCAGTACAGGGCCGAGGCCCTCTGCATACCCAACCGGATATGTCGCTCCAACGTAGCGGGAGCCGGCTCCGCAGGCCTGATAGGCGTCAGCGTAGCTAAAGCCTATGAGGTCGTGGGCGTCTACGACCGTTCGCTTTCCTGAGTCAACAAAGCGGCCCACCTGGACGGCCCGAAGCACCTGTCGCAAGCGGGCGGACGCGCTGTCTATCTCCTGAGCGCTCCTTAGGTCGTCACATGAGCTACGACTGTTGATGCCCTGGATCACAATCACCTTGGGGGCGGCTTCACGCGCCATCGCCCCGGGTGCGATCCCGAGCCCGATTGCAGAAGACGTCAGGTGAGATAGTTCCTGAATGGGGACTGCGAAGCGGTCGGCCAATCTCTGAGGTGTCTCGCTCGGTGCATCCAACAGGAAATAGCGGTTAGGCGGCGGCTCTGTGTATCCCCCAAAGCACTCCACGGCCTCCGTCCAGTCCAAGACATCTGCGTCGACATCGAAATAGAGTCGTGCTGAACCCGTCCACTGATAGTAGTCAAGCTCGAGCTCGTAGACGCCTGGTGCTAGATCTACCGTTGCCTGTCGCACCGTGAAGCTGTGCTCGCTCCAGTTGGCGATCAACTCGCTGACATCCAAACGCAGAATGAAACCGT